>NZ_JAMYJY010000017.1:0-44376 GCF_024136985.1 Haloferax sp. AB510 | reverse complement strand
CTCGCCGTGGCGTTCTCCGGCGGCGTCGATTCGGCGGTCGTCGCGTCGGGCGTCCCTGACGCCCCGTGCTACGTCGCCGGCTTCGAGGGCTCCCACGACGTCGCCGCCGCCCGCGAGGCCGCGGCCGCGATGGACCGCGACCTCACCGTGGTCGAACTCACCCACGAGGCGCTCGAACGCGCCGTCCCGGAAATCGTCGCCGCGCTCGGGCGGACGAACCCGATGGACGTGCAAATCGTCCTCCCGCTGTATCTGCTCGCCGAGCGGGTCGCCGACGACGGCTACGACCGCCTCGCGGTCGGGCAGGGCGCGGACGAACTGTTCGGCGGCTATGCGAAGGTCCAGAAAGCGACCGACGACCCGCGCGTCGAGGCCGAAACCGTCCGCGGGGCCGCCCGCGAGATGGTTCTCACGCTCCCCGACCAGCTCGAACGCGACCTGCTCGTTCTCCGCGCCGCCGGGGTCGAACCCGTCGCGCCGCTCCTCCACGACCGCGTGGTCTCGGCGGCGCTCCCGCTCCCCGGGGAGTTACTCGTGGACGGCGACCGGCGGAAAGTCGCGCTCAGGGAGGCCGCGAGCGGCGCGCTCCCCGAGTCGGTCGCCGAGGCGGACAAGAAGGCGGTCCAGTACGGGACCTACGCCTCCCGCGAACTGGACCGACTCGCGCGGCAGGCGGGATTCAAGCGGCGGATGGAGAACCACGTCGAGCAGTACGTCGAATCGCTCGTGGAGTAGGTCGGAGTCGTCCAGTCTCCGGAGTCGGTCCGGTTCGGCTCAGTTCTCCGTTTCGTCGTCGCGCACGACCTCGATGGCCTCCAGCGCGAACTGCACCGTGTCGGGGTCGAGGTCACTCTCGCGGAGGTCGGACTCGTCGTACCACGCCCAGACCTCGGGGTCGGCCTCGCCCGGCGCGGGGTCGATGTCACGGGAGTCCACCCGGGCGTAGAAGATGTGGTCGATGTGCTGGTGGCCGACCGAGCCGTCGCCGTGGACGTTGATGTCGTAGAGCATCTGCTGGCGGGGTTGTGGAAGCGCCCGGCCGTCGGGCGCAGGGACCGACGACGTGTCGTCGACGAGTTCCGGGTCGAGGCCCGTCTCCTCGCGGACCTCGCGGAGGCCGGCCTCGTGGGGGAGTTCGTCGCGGTCGACGTGGCCGCCCGGCGGGATGCGGATGCCGAGGCGCTCGTGTCGGTGGAGGGCCACCGCGCCGTCGTTGACGATGTACACGGTCGAGGTGAAATGTCGCGTCGTCTCCATGGCTGTGGCTCCGGAGCGAGCGGCATGGCTGTTGCGGAACGAGGCGAGACAGGGCGAGACGGAGCGGAACGAGGCGAGACAGGGCGAGACGCGGCGGCGCGAAACGAACGGACCGGCCGGATTAGGGCAGTTGGACCTGCTCTTCGGCTTCGAGCAGTTCGTGGTAGCGGTTGCGGATGGTGACCTCCGAGATGTTGGCGACCTCCGAGACCTCGTTCTGCGTCACTTTCTCGTTGGTGAGAAGCGAGGCCGCGTAGACGGCGGCGGCGGCGAGGCCGACCGGCGACTTGCCGGAGTGAACACCCTGTTCTTTGGCGTTCTTCAAGAGCTGTCGGGCGCGCCGCTCGGACTCGTCGGAGAGGCCGAGGTCGCTGGCGAACCGTGGGACGTACTGCTCGGGGTCGGCGGGCTTGATTTCGAGTTTTAGCTCGCGGACGACGTAGCGGTAGGTACGGGCGATTTCGTCCTTCTCGACGCGCGAGACGCTCGTAATCTCGTCGAGCGACCGCGGGGTGTCGGCCATGCGGGCGGCGGCGTACAGCGCCGAGGTGGCGACGCCCTCAATGGAGCGACCCGGGAGGAGGTCGTCGTCGAGCGCGCGGCGATAGATGACCGAGGCGGTCTCGCGGACGTTGTCCGGGAGGCCGAGCGCGGAGGCCATGCGGTCGATTTCGCCGAGCGCCTGCTTGAGGTTGCGCTCCTTGGAGTCGCGGGTGCGGAACCGCTCGTTCCACGTGCGGAGCCGCTGCATCTTCTGGCGCTGTCCCGACGACAGGGAGTTCCCGTAGGCGTCTTTGTTCTGCCAGCCGATGTTGGTCGACAGCCCCTTGTCGTGCATCATGTTCGTCGTGGGCGCGCCGACGCGGGACTTCTGGTCTTTCTCCGAGGAGTTGAACGCGCGCCACTCGGGGCCGTGGTCTATCTCGTTTTCCTCCACGACGAGGCCGCAGTCGTCGCAGACCGTCTCGCCGTGTTCGGAGTCGGCGACGAGACTCTCCGAGCCACACTCGGGACACGAGGGCGTCTGCTCCCGCTCGGTGTCTGTCTGCTCGGTATCTTTCGTGTTCTCATTGCGCACGCGCGCGTTGCCGGTCGTGAAACGTCGGACACTTTCTGTCATTTGTGTGCGAGAGAAGCAACTGGGAACGGTCGTTCTCCGTCTATTCGTATTGACCCTCGTTACTTATATCTGACGGCGGCAGAAGGACGGAATAGGGAGGATTCGAACGGTCGGTCCCGGGCGTCTCGTTGGGGGGCCGCCCGGGCGGTCTCACGACGATGACCGGACGAAACGACCCACACCGAAACTCTTACTCCCGGTCTCCGTCACCTCCGAAACATGAGCGATACGCCCGTCGACGCCGACGAGGTTCGACACGTCGCCGAGTTGGCGCGGGTCGACCTCGACGAGGACGAGGTCGAGGAGTTCGCGGCGCAGTTCGCGGACATCCTCGGCTACTTCGACGCCCTCGACGAGGTCCCCGAAGTCGACCGCGAGGACGAACTGGTGAACGTGATGCGCCCCGACGAGGTCCGCGACGGCCTCACCCAAGAAGAGGCGCTCTCGAACGCCGCAGAGACCGAAGACGGCTACTTCAAGGGCCCGCGGGTGTCGTAGATGTCGCTGAACGCCTTCATCACGAAAGAGACGCTCGACGGCGCCGACGACGGCCCGCTCGCGGGCAAGACGGTCGCCGTCAAGGACAACATCTCCACGGAGGGGCTGCGGACGACCTGCGGCTCCGCGATGCTCGAAGACTACGTCCCGCCGTACGACGCGACCGTCGTCGAACTCCTGAAGGACGCCGGCGCGACCATCGTCGGCAAGGCCAACATGGACGAGTTCGGAATGGGCACGACGACCGAGACCTCGGCGTTCGGCCCGACCAAGAACCCCGTCGACGAGTCCCGCGTCCCCGGCGGCTCCTCCGGTGGCTCCGCGGCCGCCGTCGCCGCCGGCGAGGCCGACCTCGCGCTCGGCACCGACACCGGCGGCTCCATCCGCTGTCCCGCCGCGTTCTGCGGCGTCGTCGGCATCAAGCCGACCTACGGCCTCGTCTCGCGCTACGGCCTCGTCGCCTACGCGAACTCCCTCGAACAGATCGGTCCCATCGCACCGACCGTCGAAGACGCCGCCGCGCTCCTCGATGTCATCGCCGGCCCCGACGACCGGGACGGCACGACCCGCGACGCCGGCGCAGACTCGAACTACGCCGCGGCCGCCGACGGCGACGTCGAGGGCCTCACCATCGGCGTCCCGACCGAGTTCGTCGAAGGCGCGGACGAGGGCGTCGAGGAGGCGTTCTGGGCCGCGCTCGACGAACTCGAAGCGCAGGGCGCGGAGTACCGCGAGGTCAGCATGCCGTCCGTCGAGAAGGCCGTCGCCGCCTACTACGTCATCGCCATGTCCGAGGCGTCGTCCAACCTCGCTCGCTTCGACGGCGTCCGCTACGGCAAGTCCGGCGGCTACGACGGCAACTGGAACGAGGCGTTCGCCCGCGCCCGCGAGGAAGGCTTCGGCTCCGAGGTCAAACGCCGCATCCTCCTCGGCACGTACGCCCTCTCCGCGGGCTACCACGACAAGTACTACGCGAAGGCTCAGGACGCCCGCGCGTGGGTCAAACAGGACTTCGACGAGGCGTTCGAGGACGTTGACGTCGTCGCGTCGCCGACGATGCCCGTCCCGCCGTTCGAACTCGGCGAGAGCCTCGACGACCCGCTGCAGATGTACCTCGCCGACGCGAACACCGTACCGGTGAACCTCGCGAACCTCCCCGCCATCTCGGTTCCGGCGGGCGAGACCGACGGCCTCCCGGTCGGCCTCCAGCTCATCGGGCCGAAGTTCGGCGAGGAGACCATCGTCCGCGCCGCGTCCGCGGTCGAGAACTAACACGAGAACGGTTTTTTACGGCACCGAGCGCCGACCGAGACGCCCAGTCCCGCGTCGTCGGTCGTCGTGGGTGGACTATCCCCGAAACAGATTCATCACTTCGTCGGCCACGTCCGACTCGACGCCGAGCACGTAGCGGTGACCGGCTTCGAGGACGGTGTCGGGGCCGCCGATTCGGTTCCCCTGATAATCGACGATGATGAGGCTCCCCTGCGGGAGTCGAACCTCGTCGAGTCGCTTGCCGGCGACGGGGGCGTCTTCGGCGACTTCGACCTCCACGATTTCGACGTTGCCACCGATGTCTTCGATAGTTCGAACACCGCCGTTGGCGATTTCGTTGGTCGCTGCCCGCGCGCCGAGTCGCTCGGGAAAGACGAGTCCGTCCACGAACTCCTCGTAGAGTTCGTCCGGCGTCCCGGTGATTCGCATGACGGTTCGAACGTCCGACATCCGCTGTGCGGCTAGACAGATGGCGAAGTTAGTCGACTCGTCGTCAGTGAGTGCGGCGACCACGTCGCTCCGCTCGGGCTGGGCTTGTCTGAGTATCTCCGGACGAGAGGCGTCTCCCTCGATGACGGTGGCGATGTACTTGTCGGCGACGTCCGGGATTCGGTCCGGGTCCGCTTCGACGATGACCACGTCGTGGCCGCGGTCGGAGAGGAGTTCGGCCGTCCGAAGGCCCAACTCTCCACCGCCGGCGACGACGACGCGTAAATCGTGTGTTACTGGGTCGGGCATGCGTGTGAATTGGTGTTGGCGTGTAGTAGTCGTCTCGGTGCAGTGTGCGGTCGGCTCTTTCGTCGGTCAGTCGTTGGTCAGTCGTCGGCTCCCTCCGCCGGCTCGATCGGCTCTGGGTCCTGAATCTCGGGTGGTCCCGCCGGGCCGACGTCGTCCCGCCTCGACAAGAGGAGGTAGACGCCGCCGCCGACGACGAGCCAGCCGATAGCCAGCGCCCAGGTAAACGGGTCGATAAAGAGGCCCAAAAGCACGTTACAGACGATGCCGAGGACCGGGGTGACGGGGTACAGCGGCACCTCGAAGGGTCGCTGTAGGTTCGGCTGTCGCCGCCGAAGCCGAATCAACGCGTAGTTGACGATGATAAAGCCCAGAAGCGAGAACAGACTCGCCAGGTTCCCGACGATGCGGATGGGAACGACGAGGACGGCGACGAGCATCACCACGGCCGACGCGAGAATGGCGACGAGCGGCGTCCCGTACCGGTGGTGGAACCGGCCGAGGCGGGCGGGCAACTGTCGCTCGCGGCCCATGGCGAACGCCACCCGCGACGAGCCGATGACGACCGCGTTGAGCGCCGAGATGGTCGAAAAGACCGCTCCGAAGGCGATGAGCGCCGCGCCCGTTCCGAGTATCGGGAACGTCGGCATGAAGCCCTCCGCCGCCTGCGCGATTGCCGTCTCGCCCGCGCCGGCGAGCCCGTCCGCACCGAGCGTCCCAATAGCGACGAAGACGACGAACAGGTAGACGACCACGGTGACGGCGACCGAGAGGAGGATGGCCCGCGGGATGTTCACCTGCGGGTTCTCGACCTCCTCGGTGACGGTGGCGATGAGGTCGTACCCCTGAAACGCGATGAACGTCAGCCCCATCGCGGGGAGGACCGACAGCGCTCCCTCGGTGAAAAGCGGGTCGAACTCCCCCGCGTCCGCGGCCGTGAGACCGAACGCGACGAACACGCCGAGGATAGCGATTTTGAGTAGCGTGATGGCTGTCTCACCCCGTCCCGAGGCTTCCGTCGAGAGGGCGTTGAGCGCCACGAGCGTCACGACGGCCCCGAGCGCGTACAGGACCGGCGGCCCCAGAAGGGCGTACCCGTAGATGTGTCCGAACTCGACGAAGTTCGACGCGAAGCCGAGCGCGTACAGCGACCCCGCAATCATGTACGTGAACCACCGCGTCCACCCCATGACGAAGGCGACGGGTGCGGAAAACACCTCGCGGACGTACGCGTATCCGCCGCCGTTTCGCGGAATCGCGGCCGCGAGTTCGGCGTACGAAAGCGCCGTGAACGTCGTCACGCCGCCGTTGAGAGCGAACGCGATGATGGCCGCCGGACCGGAGATGTCGACTGCGAGCCCCGTCAAGACGAAGATTCCCGCGCCGATCATCGCACCGATTCCGACCATCGTCGCGTCGAGCAGACCGAGACTTACGGCCGGTTCGCGCCCGCCCGAGTGACTCACGGGCAGACCCTCGCTTGGCCGCGAGGCCGACTGGTCGGAAGTGACATATGTCCACATATACCATATCCGTTGATAAATATCCGGTCCGCCAAGCCGAACCGGACACCGTGAACGCGGGGTCGGGGCTGGACAAATCCTCGATCATCTCCCGACTCGGCGACCGAACACGCGGTGAATCCACACTCAGTAGCCGTTTGTTCGGGAAATCGTATTTTGAACAACGAAACGACATGCCGATAGTTTTTCCACCACCCGATACGGACGCCGGAACGTCATGTACATCATCGTCGTCGGCGCGGGCAACATCGGCACGCCGCTCATCGAAATCGCCACCGAGGGCGGTAACGAGGTCGTCGTCGTCGAGCGCGACGAGGCGAAGGCCGAGGCGGCCGCCGCGACGTTCGACTGTCTCGTCCTCAACGACGACGCCACGGTCAAACAGACGCTCGACGAGGCCGGTGCGGACCGGGCCGACGCCATCATCACGACGACCGACAAGGACGCGACAAACATCATGGTCTGTCTCTTGGCGAAGGAACTCAACATCCCGGACATCGTCTCCGTCGTCCACAATCCCGAGCACATGAGCCTCTACCGCCAAATCGGCGTCAACACGATGGAGAACCCCCAGCGACTCATCGCGGAATACCTCTACCGGGCGGTCAAACGCCCGTCCATCGTCGACTACATGCGCATCGGCGAACACGCCGAGGTGTTCGAAATCCGCGTCGACGAGAACGCACCGATAGCCGGGATGACGATTCAGGAGGCGGCCCAGGAGAACCTCCTGGACGGCGACACCCTCATCGTCGCTATCGAACGCGAGAGCGACGACGACCCCGTGACGCCCCGCGGGAACACCACCATCGGTTCGGGCGACCTTTTGACCGTCTACTCCGCGAAGGGTGCGACGCCCGAGGTGACCGACGTGTTCGGCCATTACGAGGACCACTGATGCCCCGCCGCGGACGAACCGTCTCCGGCTGGCCCGCCGACCTCGCGGTCATCGGCCGCGACGTGGGTTCGCTTCTCGCCATGGAGTCGGCCCTGATGACCGCCTCAGTCCTCGTCGCGGTCGGCTTCGGCGAGTGGTACGCCGCGCTCGCGTTTCTCACCGCCGGGGGCGCAACCGCGTTCGTCGGGCTTGGTGCGCGGAAGGCGTTCGAGGACGCCCCCGCGCCCCGGATGAAACACGGGATGATAATCGCCGCCGCGGGCTGGTTCGCCACGGCCGCCTTCGGGTCGCTTCCCTTCTTTCTCACGGCGCAGTTTGCCCCGCAGAGCGTCTTCACGGCGCTCGTGCCCGCCGGGGCCGACTACGCCCAGTCGAGCCTCGTCTACTTCCGCGACCCCTTACACGCCCTGTTCGAGAGCATGAGCGGCTGGACCGGTAGCGGCCTCACCATGGGCATCCACGAGCCGTCGCTCCCGCGGACGATTCAGTGGTGGCGCTCGCTCATCCAGTGGGTCGGCGGCGTGGGCGTCATCGTCCTCACCGTCTCCATCCTCTCGCGGCCCGGTAGCGGGAGCTACGCGCTCTACCGCGGCGAGGCCAGAGAGGAGAAGATACATCCGAGCGTCGTCTCGACGGTCCGGACCGTCTGGAAGATTTTCGTCGGCTACACGCTTCTCTCGGTGGTCGTCCTCTTTTTCGCCATCCGCGCCAGCGACTACGGGGCCGCGCTCTCGCTGTGGGAGGTCGCGTGGCAGGCGCTCAACCACGCGATGACCGGCCTCTCGACCGGCGGGTTCGCCGTCACCGACGGCTCTATCGGCACGTACGACTCGCCGCTCATCGAGACGGTGCTCCTGCCGATTATGGCGCTTGGGGCAATCGCCTTTCCCGTCCACTACGCCATCCTGAAGAACCGCGATATCGACCGGCTCTGGGGCGACCTCCAGACGCGCTGGCTCCTCGTCCTCTTCGCGGTCGGCGCAGTCGCGCTGGCCCTCCAGAACCTCGTCAGTCTCCCGGCGACCGCAGGGTCGGCGTTCGTCGAGACCGCCGACTACTTCGGACTCTCCGGCGTCGTCGGCGGGCCGGAGTCGGACGCCGTCCGCGACGCCGCGTTCCACTGGGTGAGCGCGCTCACCTGCACCGGCTTTCAGGCCGCGCCGCTCGGCGAGTGGTCCGACGGCGGGAAGATTCTCCTGTCGGGGGCGATGACCCTCGGCGGGGCCGCCGGGTCGACCGTCGGCGGCATCAAAATCATCCGCGGCTACACCATCGCCCGCGGCATCCGCTGGCAGTTCTCCCGCGTGTTCCTCCCCGAGAGCGCAATCGTCAACATCGAGATGAACGGTCGTCGCCTCTCGCGGACCGAGATGGACCGTGAGTTCTCCGAGGCGGCCATCGTCTCGATGCTCTGGCTGCTGCTACTCGTCGGGTCGAGCGTCCTGCTCGTGAACCTCGCCGGGCCGGAGTTCACCTACGCCGACGCGCTGTTCGAAGTCGCGTCCGCGCAGGGGAACGTCGGTATCTCGACGGGTATCACCGGTCCGTGGATGAACCCGTGGGCCGAGACGATGTTCCTCTTCAACATGTGGGTCGGCCGCCTCGAAATCATCCCGGTATTGGTGTTCGCCCGGTCGGTCATCTACGGGCTGAATCCCTGACGAAACACGGGCACTGACTTCTGTTTTTCCGGCGCTATCGCCGCCAGTACTCCGGCGTAAAGATGACCAGCACGGGCAGAATCTCCAGTCGGCCCACCCACATGAGAAGCACCATGTACAGTTTCGAACCGTTGGAGAAGTCGAGGTAGCTCCCCATCGGGCCGACGACACCAAAGCCCGGCCCGACGTTCCCGAGGGTCGCGGCGACGGCGCTCATGGTTTCGAGGATGCTCACGTCGAAGCCGATACGTGCGGCGTCGAGGTGGAGCAGGCCGGTCGACACGAAAAACAGCACGAGGTACAGGAGCGTGAAGGCGTAGATGCCGCGGATGGCCCGCTCGTCGACCGCGCGGCCCGCGAGCCTGACCGGGCGGACCGCCTCGGGGTGGGCCGTCGTGAACAGCTCTCGGCGGAGCGATTTCACGATGACGTACCAGCGGACGATTTTGACCGCGCCGCCGGTCGACCCGCCGGAGCCGCCGATGAACATCGCGAACAGGAGGCCGTACTGCGTCGGCGCGCTCCACGCGTTGAAGTCGATGCTGGCGTAGCCGGTCGTCGTGACGATGGAGACGACCTGAAACACCGACTGGCGGACCGCGGGTTCGACGTTGCCGATGATGGCCGTGCGGATGCCTTCGAGGTAGAGTTGGTCGTAGGTCTCGCCCGCCGGTGCGACGGACATGAGGCCGTCACCGAGGAAGAGAATCCCCGCGAGAATGGCCGAGATGACGCCGATGACGCCGAGGTAAGACTTGAACTCGGTGTCGCGGAACAGCCGCTTCGGGTCGCCGGTCAGCACGTGCCAGAAGAGCGCGAAGTTGGTCCCCGCGGCGACCATGAAGGGGATGATGACCCACTGTGCGGCCGCGGAAAACGCTTCGATGCTCCGGGCCTCCGGGGAGAACCCGCCGGTCGGCATCGTCGTCAGCCCGTGGGCGATGGCGTTGTACACGTCCATGTTCGGGGCGTTGCCGGTGACGTGGAGGCCGTAGAGGAGGACGATTTCGAGGACCGTGAGGCCGAGGTACGCGCCCCAGAGCGCGCGGGCGGTCTCGGCGATGCGCGGGGTGAGCTTCTCGATGCCGGGGCCGGGCGCTTCCGCGTCCATCAGTTGTGCGCCACCCACGGAGAGTTCGGGGAGGATGGCGACCGCGAGGACGACGATACCCATCCCGCCGAGCCACTGGGTGAGCTGTCGCCACATCATGATGCCGCGGGTGTGCGAGTTAAACGAGATGTCGCCGAGCACCGTCGCCCCGGTCGTGGTGAAGCCGCTCATCGTCTCGAACAGCGCGTTCACCGGGTTCCCGAGGGTCGATTCGGGGTGGATGGGCGACGCGACGAAGGGGATGCCGTGGGCCTCGATGAGAAACGGTATCGCGCCGACTATCGTGACCGCTAACCACGTCACTGCGACCATCAGGAAGCCCTCGCGGGCCCCGATGTCGGGGTCGTCGGCGAGCCGTTCGAGCCCCGCGCCGACGAGGACCGTGACGGCCATCGTAACGACGAACGGGAGCACCGACTCGCCGTAGTACAGCGAGACCACGAGCGGGAAACAAAGAGGGACCGCGAGATATTTCAGGACGGTCCCCACGAGACGCAGGCTGGCTCTGTAATCGACCCGCAATTTCATCCGTGGACTAACGTACCGAGCGCCGGGTTCTTCCCTGTTCGGGTTCGCGATCGAGCGCGCGACGGCGTGACGGGGTCGGGGTTTCGGCGCAAAACGGGGGCTGTGCGGCGGACCGACTACAGATTGGGTGTCACGTCGTCGATGACGCAGCTATCGACGAAGACGACGACGTGGTCACCGGGCTCGATGACGGTGTCGCCGCGGGGGGTGATGAACTCGCGGCGGCGGGTTATCGCGCCGATGACGACGCCCTCGGGGAGCGTCGCCACCGACTCCCGAATCGGCTTGCCGGCGAGGACGCTCTCGGCGTCGACCTCGATTTCCAGCACTTCGGCCTTGTCAGACTCGATGAGCGCGACGTTCTCCGCGCCGCCCTCGCGGGTAAAGCGCGTTATCTCCTCGGCGACGACCTCGCGGGGGCTGACGCCCACGTCGACGCCGACGGCCTCGAACAGGTCCACGTACGGCGTCGTGTCGATGACGGCGACGGTGCGTTCGACGCCGAGGCGAGCGGCGAGCAGCGACACGAGCAGGTTCTTCTCGTCGGAGTCGAGCGCCGAGACGAGCAGGTCGGCGTCGCCGATGTGCTCGCGTTCGAGGAAGTCCACGTCGGTCGCGTCGCTCTCCATGACGATGGTCCCCGGGAGCATCTCCGCGAGTTCGCGGGCGCGGTCGGGGTCGTGCTCGATGAGCCTGGGCTTGAAGCCGCGCTCTTCGAGCAGGCGGGCGACGTGGTAGCCGATTTCGCTCCCACCGACGATGACGACCTCCTCCGCGGTGCCCGACTGCTCACCCGGCGAGACCGAGCTTGCGAACCCCTGGACGCTCTGGGGACTGCCGATGACGACGACGCGGTCGCCGGGGCCGATGACGGAGTCGCCGCGGGGGATGGTGATCTCGCCGTCGCGGAGGATGGCCGCGAAGGTCAGCGAGTCGAACCGGTCGGCCTCGCTCACGGTCTGGTTGGCGACGGGGCTCTCCTCGTCGACTTCGAACTCGGCCATCTGGACCTGCCCGCCCGCGAAGGGGTCAACGTCGCGCGCGGCGGGGAGGCCGACGACGCGGACGATGGACTCCGCGGCGAGCAGGTTCGTACAGACCATGAAGTCGATGCCGAACGCCTTCTCGGAGCGCTGCCACGTCCGGAGGTACTCCGTGTTCTTGACCCGGGCGATGGTGAAGGCGTTCGAGATGGCCTTGGCGGTCGCGCAGGCGACGATGTTCGTCTCGTCGTCGTCGGTCGAGGCGATGACCATGTCGGCGCGCTCGACGTCGGCCTCTTCGAGCGTGTCCACGGAGGTTCCGTCGCCGTGAAGCGCCAGCACGTCGAGCGTGTAGTTCAGTTCGTCGACGCGCTCGGGGTCGCAGTCGATGACGACGACCTCGTGGGTCTCGTCGAGGTCGGCCGCGATGGACGACCCGACCTGTCCGGCACCGATGATTATCACGCGCACCAGAGACCAGCCCCTGTCATACGTCTGGTTTGGACCGCGGGCGCGTATGTGCATTTCCCTTCACGTATTTCCGGCGCATCGGCGGTCACGACCCCGGTTTCGAGTGTATCGTCAGTTCCACGCGTCGCGGCCGCCCCTCGATGTCGGCGACGATTCGCTCGACGATTCGCTCCGCCTCCTTCTGGAGCACCGGTCGGAGTTTATCGATGACCCACCCCAGCGAGACGAACCGCGGGAGGTCGATGTCGCCCGCGGAGACGCTGTCAGGGTCGTACTCGACCTCGAAGAAGACGCGACAGGCGGTATCGGCCTCCGACGGGGCGTCGGCCGGCAGGTCGTTGAGTTCCTCGACCCGCCAGCGACCGACGGCGTGTACGTCCTTGGTGATGGTCCAGTCGATTCGCGTCGGCGGGGTGACGTCGGTCACCTTCGACTCGGCAGTGTAGGTGAGCTTCCACCACGAAAAGTACAGGGCGTACCGCGTGCCCGGCGACCCGTCGCCCGACTGTCGCACGTCTCGCAGATGCTTCGAGTAGTCGGCGTACCGCGGGAAGTCCACGAGGAACTCGTATATCTCCTCGGGGGGCAGGTAGACGACGGTGCTGACGGCTATCTCGTCCACGAGCGTCGAATGGGGTCGGCGGGACCAAAGCCTTGTGGGCCGCGTCGCCCGTTCCCACGGGACCGACAGCCGTCGCAATCGCAACCTATAATCGGCCGGTGTCTCGACCTAGAGCCGAGATGGTGGGGGGGGACGCTTCGGGACGTCAGAGCCGAGATTCGGTCTCTGGCGCGTCCCGACGGCGACTACGCGATAGTGTGCGGTCGCACGGGTTCGGAGCCCGGAGCCGCGACTGGCCAGCGGTTTCCGGACCGACGCACCGCCGGGGAGGCCGCGGAACTGACGAGAGAGTACCGGGCAGCGCTTCGCCGATATGATCCGAACATCCCGTACGACGACCCGCAGGTGTACGAGGTGTCGAAGGGGCCGCCTCAGTCGGCCACAGCGGGGTCGGAAGACGACTACACCCGCTACAGTGCCTTCTGCCACGACACCGCGGGCGCGCTGTTCGAGGCGCTGTCGGAACTCGGCCACCGGGAGGCCGAGACCGCCGCGATGGAGACGTACCTCACGCTGGCCGAGGTCGTCGAAGACCACGACGACTTCTGTCTCACCTTGGTGTGGAGCCTGATGAGCGAACTGGACGTCCGCCTCTCGGTCGCCGAACAGCGGGCGGTCGTCGAGACGGCCGCCGGACTGTTCTGTCCGAAACCGACGCCAAACCCGGTTGACGCGACGCTCGGGCAGCTCGAAACGGTCGGCTTCGTCGAGGGGTACTCGGTGCGGCCGATTCCCGACACCGGGGCCGACATCGCGGCCGACAGGGCGTCCGAAACCGACGCCCGAGCGGACGCCCGCACCGACGCGCGAACTGATGGCGACGACAGCTCTCGGACGTGGGAACTCACGTTCGGCGACTACGCGCTCGCGGAGCGAACCGGCCGGATTCCGACGCTCCCCATCGCTGTGTCGCTCCTCCGCCGGACGCCCGGGCGGGCAGTGCGCTTCATCGACGGCGAGGCGCTCTCGGACGGTCGCTGGCGGCTTCGCGTCCGGATGACCCCGGAAGGCGAATCCGCGGGGCTCGTCAGCGTTGAGGCGGCCGAAAACCGCTGGCTCAACGACCCGGGCGCGTCGCTGGGCCGATAACCCGCTAGCGATGCGGGACGCGGGATTCGGCAGACTTCGGCGACATCCGCACGGTTTTACTCGCCGCTGAGCTATCGCACGGTATGAGCGAGACGAACCCACGAGACGCGCTCGTCGTCGGCGGCGGCGTCGCGGGCCTCACCGCCGCGACGTTCCTCGCGCGCGCCGGCCTCGACACCCTCGTCGTCAACGAGGGCGAGCCAATCGTTCGCCGAAACGCCCACCTCGAAAACGTCCCCGGTTTCCCGGCAGGCGTCAACAGCCGACTGTTCACCGACCTCCTCTCCGAACAGGCCGACCGAAACGGCGCGAAGCGACTGACGGGCCGGGTCACCGGCCTCGACGTGCTCGGCGACGACGACGACCCGCTGTTCCGGGCGACCGTCGAGACCGACGACGGTGAAGAGACCGTCGAGGCGTCGCGGGTCGTCGCAGCCTCGTGGTCTGACGCGTCCTATCTCGAAGACACGGGCGTCGACCTCCGGGCCGCCGGGTCGAAGACCTACGTCGACGTGGACGACCTCGGCCGGACCGCCGTCCCCGGCATCTACGCCGCGGGGCGACTGACCGAGATTTACCATCAGGCGGTCGTTGCCGCCGGCGACGCCGCGGAGACGGCAATCACACTGGTCCACGACTCGGGGACGGCGTTCTACAACGACTGGGTTGCGCCGACCGGCTACTTCACCGACCGCGGCCGCGAGGTGCCGCCGGCCTGCGAGGAGATAGACGCCGACGAGCGCGCCCGCCGCGAGCGCGAGTCCCGCGAGGTCATGCGCGAGTTCTTCGCCGAACCCCACGACGAGCGCCAGCGCACTCACCCGAGCCTCGTCGACGACGAACTCGGGCGACTGGACGAGTAACCGACGCCGAGTCCCGCGGGTGCGGTCCGAGACCACCCCGCGCGGACGCGAATCCTTTTAACCGATAGCGGGCGCAGAGACGAGTGAATGCTCGAAGGTGTGAACGTCGCTCTCGGGGTGACGGGGAGTATCGCGGCCGTGAAAGTCGTCGAGTTGGCGCACGAACTCCGCCGGCGGGGCGCGTCGGTCCGCGCGGTGATGACCGACGCCGCGACGGGAATCATCCACCCGTGGGCGGTCGAGTTCGCAACCGACAACGACGTCGTGACCGAGATTACCGGCCGCGTCGAACACGTCGAACTCTGCGGCCGCGACGGCTGGGCCGACGTGTTCCTCGTCGCGCCCGCGACCGCCAACACGGTCGGCAAGATAGCCGCTGCCATCGACGACTCCCCCGTGACGACCACCGCGACCACCGCCCTCGGCGCGGGCGTCCCGGTCGTCGTCGCGCCCGCGATGCACGAACCCATGTACGACCACCCCGGCGTCCTCGACGCCATCGAGCGGGTGCAGTCGTGGGGCGTCGAGTTCGTCGACCCCCGCATCGAGGAAGGAAAGGCGAAAATCGCCACCGAAGAGGCTATCGTCACCGGCGTGGCGAAAGCGACGACCGAACAGACGCTCGCCGGGAAATCCGTCGTCGTCACCGCCGGCGCGACGACCGAGTCCATCGACCCAATCCGAACCCTCTCGAACCGCGCCTCCGGTCGCACGGGGCGCGCCGTCGCCCGCGCGCTCGCGATTCGCGGCGCGGACGTGACGCTCGTCCACGACGGCGACGACGTACACTACGCCGACGTGCTCGCCGTCGAGTCTGCGGCCGAGATGCTGGAGGCCGTCGAGGCCGCGGTCGAGGCCGACGCCGACGCGCTCGTCTCCGCGGCCGCCATCTCCGATTTCACCGTCGAGGCGGCCGACCAGAAGATTCGCTCCGGCGAGGCGCGCACGCTCGACCTCGAACCCGCGCCGAAGCTCATCGACGCGGTTCGCGAGTCGAAACCCGACCTCACCATCGTCGGCTTCAAAGCCGAGACGACCGGCGACGACGAGGCGATGGTCGGCGAGGCCCGCCGCATCATGGACCGCGTCGGCCTCGCGTTCGTCGTCGCCAACGACGCCTCCGTCATGGGCGCGGACGAGACCCGCGCGCTCGTCGTCCGCGCCGACGAGACGAGCGAGTACGTCGGGTCGAAAGACGGACTCGGCGCTCGCGTGGCCGACGAACTGAAAGCGGAACTCTCGTAAAAAACGACCCGAAGCGGCTCGGGACTACGCGAGTAGTCCGACGAGCACGCCGCCGAGTATCAACACGACGAGTGCGATACTCGTCGCAATCGTCGCCCGAAGGCTCCCGACGGTAATCGAGTCCGCATCGGATCGACCGAGACCGCCGGCGACCCGACGCAACGCGGGGTACGGGTTCGCAATCGCGCCCGCGACGTCGTAGGACGCGGTCGAGACGGCGCGGTCGACGGCGGCGAAGAGACCGGTCGAGCCGCGAACCAGCGCGCGGGTGCCGTAGAAGACAGCGGGATTCAACACGGCGTCAACGTCCGGCACGTTTCCGACCTTCGAGAGCGGCTTCTTCACGACCACGAAGCCGATGACCCCGAGAACGGCGAGCGCGAACCCTTCGCCGAGGTGGCTGAGCGTGAAGGGGTGCGCGTCGGCGGTGCTTCCGGGCAGTATCGCGAACAGCGCGTCGGGGTACAGCCCGAAGGCGACACAGAGCCCCGCGACGCCGAGCATCGCGACCGACTGGCCCGTGCCGGCGCGGTCGAGCGACCAGTCGCGGTCCGCATCGCGGAAGAACGCGTAGTAGCCGAACTTGATGAACGACATGAACGTTCCGACGCCCCCGGCGAGGAGGAGATAGAAGATACCGTCCAGATGCTCCTTGTGGGCGGCGGCGGTAATCATGCCCTTGCTGACGAACCCGTTGAATCCGGGGAAGCCGCTAATCGAGAGGGCGGCGACGGTGAACGCGAGCGCGGTCGCCGGCAACGCCCCGCGGAGGTTCCCCAGGTACTTGAGGTTCTCTTCGCCGGTCCGCGAGAGGACGACGCCGGCGGTCATGAACAACAGCGCCTTGTAGAGGATGTGGTTGTAGACGTGTGCGAACGCGCCGGCGGTCGCGAGCGCCGTGCCGATGCCGACGCCGGCGACCATGTACCCGACCTGCGACTGGATGTGGTACGCCAGGAGCCGCCGCATGTCGTTTTGCATGAGCGCGTAGCCGACGCCGACGACGGCCATCGCGGTCCCCATGTACGCGATTGCGAGGTTCCCGTCGGGGAACGCGCGAGCGAGGCCGTACACCCCGGTCTTCGTCGTGTAGACCGACAGGAAGACGCTCGCGGCGAAGTGGGGGCGCGGATACGTGTCGGGAAGCCACGTGTGCAACCCGACGAATCCGACGTTGACGCCGATACCGAGCGCCGCGAGCGCGGCCGGAACGCCGGCCGCGATACCGTCGGTCGCCGAGAAGAGGAACGTCCCCACCTCGACGTAGTGCCAGACGATAGCGCCCATGAGCAGGCTACCGCCGAGTCCGTGGGCAATCGCGTAGCGGTAGCCAGCGCGCACCGCTTTCCCGCCGTAGTCCCAGACGAGAAGCGTGCTCGTGACCGCCATGAGTTCCCAGAAGAACACCATGGTGAGCCAGTCGCCGGCGAAGACCGCGCCGAGGCTCGTCCCCACGTAGCCGAGGGCGTAGGCCGTCTGGACGTTCCGCGCGGCCGACGAGTACGAGTAGAGGACGGCGGCCGCGCCGATGAGGCCGAAGATAATCCCCATCAACCGGGAGAACTCGTCGACGTTGAACAACACGGCGTCGAAGCCGAGGAACGTCACCGGTAGGTGTGCGCCGGCCGGGGCGAGAAGCGACCAGACGGCCACTCCCCCGGTCGAGAGCACGCCCAGCCCGTGCCCGATCCGACGCGAGACGAACGGCATGACGAGCGCGACCGCGAGCACGACGAACGCCGGCGGCAGGAGTGTCGCTATCGACATCAGAACACCACCCCCGTCACGTCGGCGACGACGCGCTGGACGAGCGCGAGGAACACCGCCGTCTGGGGAACGACCCCGAGGACGATTGCACCGGCCGCAGCAATCGTAATCGGAGCCATCATGAACCACGTGCTCTCAGTGCCGAGGCGCCGATGTTCCCACCCGCCGGCGGGCGCACCGCCGTGGTGGTGGTCGTGGTCGTGGTCAGACTCACCGTCGGCCGCGTCGACGTGGTCGGATTCGCCGTCGGTCACGGCGATGTGGTCGCTCGGGTTCCGGTCGACAGCGTACTGCTCACCCTCGGCGACCGAGTCTTTCGACCCGCCGTCGGCGACTGCCCGCACGCCGCCGATGGGGAACTCGATGAGCGGTTTCGCGTCCGAGTCCTCCGGCGTCTGGAAGAACGCCTGATAGATGACCGGCCAGAAGTAGCCGATGTTCAACAGTCCGGACGCCAAGAGCACGAACACGAAGACCGTCTGTTCCGCCTGGATGCTCCCGATGAGGAGGTACCACTTACTCACGAACCCGGCGACCAGCGGTAGGCCGGCCATCCCGAGGCTCGCGACGGTGAACGCGATCATCGTCAGCGGCATCCGCCGGCCGATTCCCGCCATATCGCTGATGTCGTCGGTGTGGGTCTCGACGTGAATCGCGCCCGCACAGAAGAACAGGGTGAGCTTCATGAACGCGTGGGCGGGAATGTGGAGCAGCCCGCCGACGAGCGCCGCGGGAGAGAGCAGGGCCAACCCGAGGACGATGTACGAGAGCTGGCTGACCGTCGAGTACGCCAACCGCCGTTTGAGGTTGTCCTGTCGGAGAGCGATGATACTCGCGACGACGATGGTGAACGCGGCGACCGCGGCGAGCGGGAGGCCGACTCCGAGCGAGCCGACGGTGTCGGGACCGTACACGTCGAGGATGACGCGTGCGATACCGAACACGCCGCTTTTGACGACCGCCACGGCGTGGAGCAACCCGGAGACGGGCGTCGGGGCGACCATCGCGTCGGGGAGCCACGAGTGGACCGGCATGAGCGCGGCCTTCACGCCGAAGCCGGCGACGAGCAGCGCGAACGCGGCCCGCGCGACGACCGGGTCGGCGTTCGCGAGCGCGGCGATGCCGCCGGCGGTGAACTCGACGGTTCCGGTCATCCCGAACACGAGCGCCGTCCCGGCGAGGGCGGCGACCCCGCCACCGAAGGTGTACGCGAGGTATTTCCGACCGGCCTTTCGGGCCTCGTCGGTCTCGTCGTGCGTGACGAGCGGATACGTCGCCACCGTCAACAGCTCGTAGAACACGTACAGGACGATGAGGTTCGAGGCGAACGCGACGCCGAGGGCGGCGCTGACGCTCCCCGCGAACGCCGCGAAGTACCGCGTCTGGGCGTGTTCGTCCAGCCCGCGCATGTAGCCGATACTGTAGAAGCTCGTGATGAGCCACAGGAGGCTCGCGAGCAGGGCGAATATCATCCCGAGCGGGTCGGCCCGGAGGACGAACCGAACCCCGGGGACGAACGTCCCGAGGTCGGTGACGTACGTCGTCCCGTTGAGAACCCCCGGAACCATGCTCGCGACGATACCCAGCGCGGAGACCGCAGAGAGAACGGTGAAGCCCTCTCTGACGTTGGGGCTGCGTCTCGATGCAACGATAGTGACGACACCGACCGCCGCGGCTAGCACCGCCGCGAGCGGCATCAGTGATGGGACGTTTGTCATTTAGAAGTACACCTCCAGTGCCGGTTGGATGACGGTGATGAGGTCGGAGCCGAGAACGCCGAGCACCACCGCGGTGACCGCCGAGACGACGACGACCGCGCGCATGCCGAACGACACTTCCACGGCGTCGTTTCCGCCGTCGGTCGAGACGGCGTCCGCCTCGGGTTCGGGCGCGGTGAAGTACATTCGCTCGATAACCCGGCCGAAGTACGCGAGGGTGAGAAGCGTACTCACCACGACGACGGCCGCGACGGGCCACGCGCCGGCTTCGACCGCACCGACGACGATGTTCCACTTCCCGACGAACCCGACGGCCGGCGGGATGCCGACCATCGAGAAGGCGAGGACGGCGAACGCCGCGCTTGATATCGGTGCCTTCGCGGCGAGTCCCGCGAAGTCCTCGACCGTCCGCACGCCGAGACCGGTGGCGAATACGCCGACGGTGAGGAACAGTCCGCCTTTCATCACTGCGTGGCCGACGAGGTGGACGACCGCTCCGACGAGCGCCGTCTCGTTCGCGAGGCCGATTGCGGCGACGACCAGACCGAACTGCGAGACCGAGGAGTACGCGAGCATGCGTTTGAGGTCGGACTGCATGACCGCGAGGACCGCCCCGACGACGATACTCACCGACGCGAGCGCCACGAGGGCATCGCCGGCGAGCGAGATCTCGTCGAGGAACTTGGTCGTGTACACCGCGTAGATGATGCGGACGAGTGCGTACGCGGCCGCCGTCGAGACGAGCGCGGAGATGTACGCGCTGACGGTGTCGGGCGACTCGGCGTAGGCACCGGGCTGCCACGTGTGCAGCGGGAAGACGGCGACCTTGACCAAGAGGCCCGTCACGATGAGCCCGAAGCTGGTCAGTATCGCCGGCGAGGTGTAGCCGACCGACGCGACCGCTCCGGTAAGGTCCGCCATGTTGAGCGTCCCCGTTATGATGTAGAGGTACCCGACGCCGAGCAGGTAGAGGGACGCGCCGATGGTCCCGACGAACAGGTACTTGAGGCTCGCCAGCGCCGCCCTCGGCGACCGACCGCTGGCGACGAGGGCGTAGGTCGCAAGACCCGTAATCTCCAGGAAGACGTACAGGTTGAACACGTCAGCGGTCGCGAAGACGCCGGAGATGCCGGCCGTGAGCAGTGCGAGTTCGCTGTAGAACGCGTTCGAGTGCGGCCCCGCGCGGCGGGCGTAGGCGAGCACGCCGAGCGTCGAAAGCGACACGAGTACGAGCAGCGGCGCGGAGACACCGTCGGCGACGAGTTCGATGCCGAACGGCGGTTCGAACCCACCGACGGCGTACGAGACCCGGCCGACGTCGAGAACTTGCGCCGCGACGGTCGCGGAGAGTCCGAGGTGGACGAGGCCCATCGCGGCCGCGACGAACCAACCGATTCGCTCGAACCGCCCCCCGAGAGCGACGGGGAACAGCGACGCGGCGATGGGGACGACCACGAGGAGGACGAGCGCGTCAGTCATCGACCTGCACCTCCTTGATAACGTCTTCGTCCAGCGAACCGTAGCCGTCGTAGATGCGGATGACGAGCGCGAGCGCGACCGCCGTCAGGCTGACCCCGACGACAATCGCCGTCAGGATGAGCACGTGCGGGAGCGGGCTCACGAACGTCTCTTCGCCGTGGCCGACCACGGGCGGAGCCCCGCCGTCGACGTACCCGGTGGTCACGAAAAACAGGAAGATGCCGACCTGGAAGATGTTCATGCCGATGATTTTCTTGACGAGGTTCGGACTGCCCATGACGACGTAGAGTCCGATACCGAACAGCAGGATGCTCGCAATGTAGTTGTAGTGCGTCGTGAGAAGGTCGATCACGTGTCGTCACCTCCGGAGTCGTGGTTGAATCCACCCGCGAGGTTCATGAACAGCGAGACGATGACGCCCGCGACGATTGCGCCGATACCGAGTTCGACGAGTTCGATACCGTACTTCACGCCGTGGCTGATCCCGTAGGCGGCGTACTCCAAGAACGCCCCGTCGAACGCGAGCGCACCGATTCCGATACCGACGAACGTCGTCGCGCCGACGCCGACGAGGAGCCGGATGACGCTGTCGTCGAGCCACTCGCGCGTCGGCTCGATACCGAACGCGAACGCGAGCATGATGATGCTCGACGCGACAATCGCACCGCCCTGGAAGCCGCCACCGGCGGACTCCGCGCCGTGGAACATGACGAACAGCCCGAAGGTGAACACGAACGGGCTCACGACGCGAACCGTCGTCATGATAATCGTACTCTCGACGTACGCGCTGAGAGAGCCGTCGGCGGCGCTCATACGTACACCTCCTTGCGGAGGACGACGAGAACTGCGAGCCCCGCCGCGAGAACGACCGCGGCCTCACCGAGCGTGTCGAACCCACGGTAGGCGGCGAGGATCGCCGTCACGACGTTTTCGACGTCGGTCTGCGGATAGGCGTTTTCGAGGTAGTACCGGGTAATCTCCGAGGTCGCGACCGGTGAGTTCGGATCGCCGATCGTCGGGAGCGACCGAACCGTCGTGAGCAACACGCCCACGAGACCGGTCGCGATTATCGCGGGCCCCCACGCGACGCGCTCGAAGAGTCGGTCTCCTCCCGGCCGGACCGTCCGAACGATTGCCAGGAGGAACAGCACCGTCGTGACACCCGCTCCGACGGCCGCTTCCGTCAGCGCCACGTCGGGCGCTCTGAGGAGGATGTAGACGATTGCGACGCCGAAACTGAACCCGGCGAACGCGATAATCGCGCTGAGGATGTCTCGGAGGAAGGCCACGGCGAGCGCGGCGAAGACGACGAACGTCAGCAACACCCCGTAGAGGAGTAGCTGCACGTTCAGTCACCCTCCTCATCGCTCGTGGTCCACGGTTCGATACCTTGGTCGTGGGCCGCCCGTGCGATGGCGTGAGCGGCCGTCGGGTTGGTGATAAGCATGAACAACAGAAGCAAGACCGTCTTGACGGCGGAGACCTCCGCGCCGAACAGGAGCGCGATGCCGCCGAGAGAGAGCACCGTTCCGAGCGTATCGCTCTTCGAAGTCGCGTGGGCGCGGGTGTAGAGGTCGGGCAGTCGGATGATTCCGACGACCGCGACGAAGCTGAAGAAGACGCCCGCGAGGACGAGTCCCACGACGAGATATTCGAGGGGCGTCATCTCAGAGGACACCTCCGCGCTCGACGATGAACTTGGAGATGGCGATGCTGGCGAGGAAGTTCAAGAGCGCGTACACGAGCGCGACGTCCAGGAATCCGGAGAGACCGAACGCCGCGGCGACGAGCGCCAACACGACGACCGTGTTCGTCCCGATGGCGTTGATCGCGATGACGCGGTCTTCCATCGTCGGTCCGCGGACGACGCGGTACAGGAGGACAACCGCGAACGTGATGAACGCGCCCGCGGCACCGAGTAACACCGTCTCGAACGTCGAGAGCTGTCCGAGCATCGTCACTCGTCACCGTCCGTTTGGTCGTCGTCGGCCCACGAGGCTATCGTCCCGCGCTCGGCGGGCGTCGGGATACGCGCCGCCGAGCGTCCGTAGAAGACGAACCGAACGGCGCGTTCGAGTGCGCCGCCCGCGAGTCCGTCTCGGGCGGAGCCGGTGAGCGAGTGGATGATAAGGCTGTCCCGGTCCATATCGACGGTCAGCGTCCCCGGCGTGAGCGTGATGCTGTTCGCGAGGGTCGTCACCGAGAGGTCTCCCCAAATTGCCGCCCGGTAGCGCTGCATCTCCGGGTCGATGGGGAGGTCCGGGTGGAGGATGATGTAGGCCACGGAGAAGTTGGCCTTCACGATCTCCCACAGCAGGTAGGGAACGTAGAGGAGAAAGCGGGCGATTCGGGCGACGGTTCCGGTCACGGACGGCGTGTTCACGAACGAGATGCGTGCGAAGACCGCCGTCACGACGCCGGCGGAGATCGCGCCGGTGACGAGGTTGAACGTGTCGAAGACGCCCGCGAGGAGGAGGTAGAATCCGAACGAGACGCCGAACATCGCGAGGGCCTTCGAGACGTTCGCTCGGCTGGGAAGCCGGCCGCGCTCGACGACGCGGTCGACCGGCGCTTCCTCGACTACTAACCCCGACCGCGCGAGTTCGAACTCGAGGGGCTGGAGCATCGGAGCGCTCCCGCCGGGTTGGTACTCCGGGTCGAGAACGATGCGGTCGAGGCCGCGGTCACGAGCGTACTCGAGGAGTACTTCGGCGAAATCGTTCGGCGAAAAGAGGTATCGGTCCTCGCCGACGACGGCGGTCTCGATAGAGACCGAGACGTCCTCGGCGTCGAGGTCGCCGTCGTCGTCGTAGTCGAGGTCGTCGTTCGCCCAGACGCGCGCCCGTTCGAGGGTATCGGCGACGGCGTCGGCCGCCGAACGCTCGCTCTCGTCGACCAGTTGCCATCGGACGGGGTACACGAAGTGAACGGTCGATTCTTCGCCGGTTTCCGCGGCGATGCGCCGCGCCTCGCGGACCGCGTATGCGACGGTGTTCCGGAACGTGGACGACTCTCCGACCGGAACGAGAATTCGGGAACTCGTATCGGGCATCAGCCACCTCCGAAGTCGGACCGGACGATTCGTCGGGACGTTCGATACTGGCTCATTGGTACTACGTGACTGTAGCGAAAGCCAAGCAAAACCCTTTCCGCTATCCGTCGGTCAGACGTGGGTCGCACTGTCCAATCGAGACCGCTGAAACGGCGTCGACATCCGGGGTTACGGCTCGTTCGTCGAGTCTCCGGCGAACGGGCTGTAGGGGCAGGTGTACTCGTTGCGGATTATCTCTTCTTCTGCAATCTCGAACCCCATATCGCTGAGTTCGCGCCCGATTCGACTCAAGTCGTCGCTGTTTCGGCCGAGCGCGACGATGTGGACGTTCTTCTCGCCGGACATGATCTCTCGAACCGAGATGACTCCCTCGACCGAGAGGGCGTTTCTCGCGAGCTCTTCTCGCTTCGAAATCGGCGCCGTACAGAAGATGATCGTGTGGAGCTGGTAGCCGAGCGCCTCGTAGTCGATGTCGAGGTGGCTCCCCCGGATAATGCCGCTCGATTCGAGCTTCGAAATCCGGTTTCGGACCGTGCTCGAAGAGACGTTACGTGCGGAGGCGATATCGTTTCCCGACGTGTGTCGCGCGTCTTTCTGCAGCGCATAAAGGATGTATCTATCGAGCTCGTCGATGGATGTCGACGCCATGAGCCGACCAATGGGGCTCCCGAAAATATGTGTTTTGGTCGTGTGAACCACCGATAAATGCACGGAGAGCGGTGGGCTGCTCGCCGAGGTCAGAACAACTGACGGTCGAGCGCGCGCATGAGTCGCCCGCGCCGAGTCGCGTCCTGACCGTGAACCGCGAGTACCGAACCGCTCCACTCGTCGATGACCGCCTTCGCGTCCGACCGCCCGTTCCACTCGTCGGCGGCCACAACGAGGAGGTCGCTCTCGGTCGGCAGAGTGTGGGGGCCACCGTCCGTGGAGAGCGTCCCCATCTCGACGGGGGCGCTACACAACTCGGCGATGTCGGCTTTGTACTGTTCGAGGGACCGTCGCCGGGCCGCCGAGTCGGTGGTGTCCCCGCAGTGGCTCAGGTGGATTCGACCTTCGGACTCGCTCGCCAGCGCGTCCGCGACGGCAACTTTCGTCGGGTCGTACGGCCCCTGGCTCGCGAGCAGTTCGACGGTGCGAATCCCGTCGAGGTCGGGGCCCTTGAGTAGACCGGCTTCGCAGGGTGCGTGACGGAGAATCCACGACGTATCGGTTCCGAAGAGGCGCTCGCTCACGCGCTTTGTCCCCGTCGGGTGCTCGACGAGGAGGAAGTCGACGTCCTGGTTGGCGGCGTAGTTGACGACCGCGTGTCGCGTGTCGTGGGTGACGATGGTGCCGCACCGTATCGGCACGCCGAACTCGTCGTCGAGCTCGTCAGTCTGCCGTTCGAACTCGACGTCGGCTGGCGATTCGACCGCGGACGCGTAGGCCAAGGATGTCTGGTCCGGCACCGTCTCGAACCGCGCGACCGTGACTCGTCCGTCGTTGGCGCGAGCGAGTCTCGAAGCCACCTGAATCAGCGCCCGCTCTCTGGCTTTCGAGATGTCGTGCGAAATCGCCACGAGGGCGTGGTACTCGTCGCGGTGCGCTTGGATGGCCGCTTCGGCTCGTTCGACCGCGTTGCGGCTGACCTCTTGGCGAACGGCGTCGGCGGCCGCGCCCTCGCGGTCGACGCGAGACCGGGCGTACACGAAGAACCAGAGGGCGCCCGCGATGGTGAGAACGACCGCACCGACGAGCGGGAGAGTCCCCATCTGGGTGAGGAGGACGAGACCGCTGACCGCGCCGAACACCTGCATCCACGGGTACAGCGGCGAGGTGAACGACGGTTCGTACTCGACGTGGCCCTCTCGAAACGCGACGACGGCGAGGTTGATAAGGACGAACACGAGGAGTTGGAACGCGCTCGCGAGCTTCGCGATGTCGAGCAGCGGAACGAACGCGATGAGGAGCAACAGCACGACGCCAGTGAGGGTAATCGACGTGCTCGGGGTTCCGAATCGGTCGCTGATGGTCGATAACGACGGCGGCGCGAGTTTGTCTCGGCTCATGGCGAACGGGTACCGCGACGAGGAGAGAACCCCGGCGTTTGCGGTACTGACCAGTGCGAGGACCGCAGCGACGACGACGGCGATGACGCCCGCGGTTCCGAGCGAAGCCTCCGCGGCGAGTGCCATCGGCGTCGCGCTCTCGGCGAGGACGCCGCGGTCGGTGACCCCGACCATCACGGCGACGATGAGGACGTAGAGGACCGTCGTGAACCCGAGCGACCCGAGGATGCCGAGCGGGATGTTTCGGTCGGGGTCTTCGACCTCCTCGGCAACGCTCGCTACTTTCGTCACGCCCGCGTAGGAGACAAACACGAGACCGGTCGCAGTGAGCAAGCCGCCGACTCCGCCGTTGAAGAACGGACGGAAGTTCGTCGACTCGACGGTCGGCGTCCCGCCGAGGACGAACCAGACGAGCGCGACAAGCATGATGGCGACGATACCGACCTGTAGCCTCCCGGTCTGTTTTGCCCCGACGAGGTTGACGACGACGAGGAGCGCCGCGAGCGCGAGCGCGACCGGCGTGACGACTGTGGAGGGGACGTCGAACAGCAACAGCAGGTACGGCACGCCGCCGACGAGTGCGAGCGCACCTTTGAACGAGAGCGAGAACCACGTGCCGATACCGGCGATGGTGCCCAACAGTGGACCCATCCCCCGTTCGATGAACAAGTAGGTGCCCCCGGCTTCGGGCATCGCCGTCGCCATCTCGGATTTCGACAGCGCCGCGGGCAGCACGAGAACGCCGGCGATCAAGTACGCCAAGATAACCGCGGGACCCGCGATATCGACCGCGAGCGCCGGTAAAATGAAGATTCCGCTGCCGACCATCGCCCCGATACTGATCGCGAGCACCGAGAAGAGACCGAGGTCTCGTTCGAGTGTTTTTTCCACGGTTATCCACCCGCTCGCGCGTCCTCTGCCGGTTCGGCGCGCGACCCGACGACCATGTCAGTGACGAGCGATGTGACACAGATCACTTCGACACCGAGGTCCTCGAACACGTCCGTGTTCTGCGGGTCGTTAACGAGTACGGTGACTCGGTCGACGTCGAACGTCGTTCGCGAAGCCTGCGTGAGAAGCAGGTTCGTCGGATCGATCCGTCCCACGACGATGACCGCGTCCGCGTTTTCGTTCCACGCGGCTCGGAGGGACTGTGGCTCGTCGAACGCCGCGGCTCGCGCGTCGATGCCGCGTTCGATCGCGTGGGCGACCACTGCCTCGTTCTCGTCGATGAACGTGACGGATTCGTACTCCTCCAGCAGTCGCTCGGCGAGCGCGCGACCCGCGTGCTCTCCACCGAGCACGAGTGGTTGGTGTATCATGGGTATGGTCGTGACTCAAGCTGGGCGCAGCGTTCGGTCACTCACGCTACCTATGGGACGAAAGCATATATTTTAATCGGGTTTTGTAGCTAATCGACAAAATAGAAGTATACTAGTTATCGAATCGTCCTAGATCGCTGGAGAGGGGGAAACCGACCCCGAACTACTACGCGGTCTGTTGGTTTTGGGATGAAATAGCTGAAAATACGGGTAGCGTAGTCCACTAATAATCAATATAGTTGTGCGATAACGCGCTCACGGGCCCATTTCTTAACGGTTCCCACCAGCCACGTGGGGGCGAAACGCCGCCCTCGAGACCGGGGTCAAATCAGAGAGTCCGGTCTCGTAGTAGACGCCGGTTTCAGGCGATTTCTGTCCGGATTTGGCGGGGGGTAATTATTACCTCCAGTGTGACCCTCAAATTTATAACACTGACTCACAATCGGACATTTATGATCCGTCCAGGCGCGCGCTCCGGGCAGGGAGACGCGCAGCGTCAGGGCAAGGGGGGAAACGAATGATAATCGACCCGTCACGGATGGCATCCGTCAACGGACCGGGACCCGACAGCGAGGTCGCGATG
Source organism: Haloferax sp. AB510 (assembly GCF_024136985.1). Taxonomy (NCBI): domain Archaea; kingdom Methanobacteriati; phylum Methanobacteriota; class Halobacteria; order Halobacteriales; family Haloferacaceae; genus Haloferax; species Haloferax sp. AB510. Next base: position 16,531 of record NZ_JAMYJY010000017.1, on the reverse strand, counting down.
GACGCGCTTCGGGGGACTGCGAAGGGGGCAGTCTCTCTGGTCGCCGTCTACGGTGCGACGGCCTTCGACCTGTTTCACGTCGGGGAGTCGGTCCGCGAGGACTTCGGGAGTCGCGACGAACTCGTGACGCACCTGAGCTCGCTCGCCGAGGAGACTCGGCGCGAGTTCATGGAGCGCGGGCTGTTTTCCGGGCTTAGTCCGGTACAGAACAGCGTCGAGTACCGGTTCGAGGAACGCGACGGCTACGGCGTGTTGCAGGTCTACTGCGGCGGTCGCGGCATGTTGCTTTTCGTCGAACCGGACGAGACGGTTGAGCCGCTGGTGAAAACCGCGTCACAGCTTCTCGGCGGGATGTAACCGCCCCCGGAGCGTCGCGCTCCGTTCGGAGACCGCTGTCGGTGAGCGGTCGCGCTCGGCGTCGGTCGGCCCACGGTAGTCGATACCGCGAGACGTGGGTCGGCGTGTCCGAGAGCCATCGAACCGCCACATTTTATGCCTAACCGGGGAAACGAGCGCCATGGACCAGTTGCGGCAGTCTCTCCTCGACGCGCCGATCATCGAAAAAGGAGATTACGAGTACTTCGTCCACCCCATCAGCGACGGGGTTCCGATGCTAAAGCCGGGGCTCCTGCGCGAGATTGTCATCAAGATCATCCGCAAGGCGAACCTCGAAGACGTCGACAAAATCGTCACGCCCGCGGCGATGGGCATCCACATCTCGACGGCCGTCTCGCTCATGACGGACATCCCGCTCGTCGTCATCCGCAAGCGCGAGTACGGCCTCGACGGCGAGGTCTCGCTCCACCAGCAGACGGGCTACTCCGAGGGCGACATGTTCATCAACGACGTGAACGAGGGCGACCGCGTGCTCGTCCTCGACGACGTGCTCTCGACCGGCGGCACGATGAAGGCCGTCCTCGACGCGCTCGACCACATCGGCGCGGACGTCGTCGACACCGTCGCCATCATCAAGAAGGCCGGGCCGAACGAACTCGACGACTCGGACCACCACGTCAAGACGCTCATTAACGTCACCGTCGAAGACGGCGAAGTCGTCATCGTCGACGAACACGGCGACGACTGACCGACGCCGACACGGCCGCGACGCCTCACCGTCGCGCCGTCCTCCCTCGCGGATTTCCGCCTCCGCGGGGCCTTTTTGTGGCCGGACCGTACTCGGGAGCGATGACATCGGCGCTTTTTATCGTCAGCGAAGACGGCTACTGGGGAGAGGAATGCATCGAGCCGCTCACTACCCTGACCGATGCCGGGGTGGACGTGACGGTCGCGACGCCGACGGGCGCGCCGCCGGTCGTCGACGAGCGCTCTATCGACCCCGAGGCGGTCGGCGAGGAACTCGCCGAACGCGTCGTCGAAGTCCACGAGAACGACGAGCGCCTGCAGAATCCGGAGCCGATTGCGCAGGTCGACGCCCGCGAGTACGACGCCGTGGTGTTCCCCGGCGGCCACGGCACCGCGTGGGACATCAATCAGGACCGACACGCCCGACAGGCGCTCTTGCAGGCGGTCGCCGGCGACGGCTCGAAGGCGCTCGTCGTCTGTCACGCGGTCGGTATCCTCGGGTTCACCCGCGAGGCCGACGGCTCGTTCCTCGTCGAGGGGCGCGAGGTCACCGGCTTCCCCAACGAGTGGGAGGAAGGCATCGTCGACGACGACGACCTGATGCCCGACGGCCGAAAGCTCCCGTACTGGGTCGAAGACGAGGTGAAGGCCGCCGGCGGCATCTGGGACGCCGAACTCGACAGTGACACCAGCGTCACGGTCGATGGCGACCTCATCACCGCGCGCGGCCCCGGTTCCTCGTCGGCGGCGGCGCGGACGCTCTTGAACGAGCTAGACGCAGAATAAGAGGCATTCGGCCGATTTCTCCCCCAATACGAGCGGAGACGGGAGAACCCTTTTTCGTGACTCGTCCGTCGGTTCCGTCGTGAAACTTGCAGGGCTCTCGCTCGAACTCGGTGAGCGGTTGAGCGGATCGGAACTTCAGTCTCGATTCGACCGCGGGATGACGGGCCGCGGCATCGAAATCTGCTACGACGACGACGATCAGCGGTATCTCCGCCTCTTTTCGAGTGACACCGGACCGTACGGCGACGACGTGACCGGCGGCCAGTTCACGTACATCGGAGAGGGGCGGACCGGCGACCAGACGCTTACCGGCGGCAACAAGTTCCTCGCGCGGGCCAAACACCATCCGTTACCGATATTTTTCTTCCATCGAGAGTCGGCCGGGACTGACTGGGAGTACCAGGGTCAGGTCGAAGTCGTCGACTACGCGCACGGTCCGTTCGAGGGAGACGACAGGGACGTCTATCGATTCGTTCTCCGCCGCCGTCGCGAACGGCGGGAGCGGGTCGACGACGAAGAAGCCGCGGCGGACCTCGCGTCCGCGGAACGCACCGAGACGACGCGAAGCCGAATCATTCGAAACACGGCGCTTGCGACCGAGTTGAAAGAGCGGTACTCTCACACGTGTCAGGTCTGTGGAGAGCGTCGCCGTCGAGGAGTCCACGACGGCTACGCGGAGGCGCACCATCTCAAACCGCTCGGGCGGCCCCACGACGGCCCAGACGTCGAGGCGAACCTCCTCGTCCTCTGTCCGGACCACCACGCGGACTTCGACTACGGAATGATAACCGTCGACCCCGAGACGTACACCATCGCCCACGCCTACGAACGCGAGTTAGACGGTACCTCGCTTTCGGTCCGCGAGGACCACGACCTCGACGCTGACTTTCTCGACTACCACAACCGGACCGTGGCGTCGTTGTAGGCCGACTATTCGATTTTGAACACGGCCTCTTCGATGCCCTCGCTTCGACACTCCGGACACCGCGAGGGGTAGTTCACGGGGTCGTCGAAGGCGCTGAAGCCGCAGTGTTTGCACTCCGGCGGCGCGACGAGGAACTGCTCGCCGTCCTCTCCGTGGACTGTTTGGGCGACGTGTTGGAGATGGCCGTACACCGACGACACCGAGACGCCGACGCTCGCCGAAAGCTCGGAGGCCGTCGCGGGGTCGTCGCGGAGGGCGTCGGCGATGCGCTGGCGGGCCGTCGTGTCGGACTCCCGGGCTGTCATATCGCTCGATTGGGAGTCGAAGGGAAAATCCCTTGCGCCGCCTCGGTCGAAAAAAAGTGTCAGCAAGATAGAGAGGATGCAAAAAGGCCTTGTCTACGTGGCGGGATTTGGGGGATATGAAGGCAGTCGTCCTTGCCGGAGGGTACGCGACGCGTCTGTGGCCGATTACCAAACACCGACCCAAGATGTTCTTACCCGTCGGTGACCAGACGGTCATCGACACCATCTTCGAAGACCTGGAAGCCGACGACCGGGTCTCGGAGGTGTTCGTGAGCACGAACGAGCGCTTCGCCGGCGCATTCGAGGAGTATATCGACGAATCGCCGTTCGAAAAGCCGACGCTGTCGGTCGAAGACACCAGCGAAGAAGACGAGAAGTTCGGCGTCGTGGGCGCGCTCGCCCAGCTCATCGACCGCGAGGAGGTCGACGAGGACCTCGTCGTCATCGCGGGAGACAACCTCATCAGCTTCGACGTAGGCGACTTCGTGGACTTCTTCTACGAGAAGAATGCGCCGTGTCTGGCCGCCTACGACGTGGGCGACAAGGAGCGCGCGAAGTCCTACGGCCTCGTCGAACTCGACGGCGACCGCGTCATCAACTTCCAGGAGAAGCCCGAAGACCCCAAGAGCACGCTCGTCTCCATCGCCTGCTACGCCTTCCCTGCGGATGACCTGCCCAAGTTCGACGAGTATCTCTCCGGTGACAACAACCCCGACGAGCCCGGCTGGTTCATGCAGTGGCTCCAGCAGAACGGCGACGTGTTCGCCTACACGTTCGACGGCGCGTGGTTCGACATCGGCACGCCCCAGAGCTACCTCGACGCCGTGGCGTGGTACCTCGGCGGCGAGAACTTCGTCCACGAGTCGGCGACGCTCACGAACACCGAGGTCGGCACCAACGTCCACGTGATGGCCAACGCGGTGGTCGAAGACTCCGTGCTCGAAGAGTCCGTGGTCTTCCCCGGCGCAGTCATCCGAAACGCGGAGCTGAAGAACTCTATCGTCGACGAGGAGACTCACATCGAGAGCCTCGACCTCTCGAACGCCCTCATCGGGGCGCACTCGCGGCTGACGAACGGCCAGTAACGCGGCCCGAACCGCAACCGCGGGCGCTTTTTCTTAGCCGAGGTACGCGTCGGTGATGCGGAGCCTGCCGTGGGTCCCCTCCCACTCCGTCTCGTACTCCAGTTCGATGGGGCGGTCCATGTGCGGGCCGTCGGTGACGAGCGTCTCGAACTCGCCGCCCTCGCCGAGGATGTGGACGCCGTACTGCTCGTTGAGCGCTTCGAGTTCGTCGAGCGCGTCGGCGTCGAGCGTCCGGCCGAGCCACGACTCGTCGAGGCCGTGGGCCGCGACTTGGATGATGGTGATTTCGAAGCCCGCCTCGAGCATGGCGTCGCCGAGTTCGCGGGGGTTCTCCTGCCACAGCGGGGCGAACAGGTCGATGTCGAGGCGGTCGCACATCGCCTGAATCCGGTTGGTCTGGAACTCGCTTTCGATGGCCCCCGCGGTGACGCCCGCGAGGTCCATCTCGAATTGGAGGTCAGACAACGCCGCTTCGAGGGGTTCGAGCTCGGCGTCGCCCTGCGCGCCCGAGTCGTCGGCGTCGGTCGCTTCGAGGTCGCCGGGGTGGACCTCGACGAGTTCGATACCGGTGCTTTCGGCGGCGAGCGCGGCGAGGTCGGTCGCCGGCACGTGGTACATGTACGAGTCGTCGCTCGGGTGGACGGTCAGGAGGCGGGTGACGTTCAGACCCGCTTCGAGCGCGCGGTAGAGCGCCCACGAAGAGTCCTTTCCGCCCGAAAAGAGGCTGACCCACTCGGCTGTCATGGAGGCGATAGCGTGTTGGGGGAGATAGGCGCTACGGTGTGGGCGTCAGGATGGCGGGAGCGTCGTCGGTGCAACGCAAGAGGAGCGAGGGCCTACGATACCAAGCGTCCGGCGTAGTAACAACAGAGCGCACCGGCAGCGGCGAGTCCGACGCGAGGAATGACTGTTGCGCTGTCCATCCCGCTACGACCCGTGTGTCCAGCGTATTGGGCGTATCCGCCGTCGTACGCGACGATGGCCTGCGTCTCCTTCCAAAGCGCCATCCCCGCGAGGTCGTGGCCCGCGCGGACCGACCCAGATTCGGCGACTCGCTCAACCGCGCTCGGGAAGCGCCACGCGGGCGTCGACGCGAGTTCGAGCGCGGTGGCGTTCGAGACCGGCGCGAGGTCGACCCGGACCGTGTCGTTCTCGTATCGCGTGATGTTCGGCCGGTAGAACGGGCCGTTCCGCTCCTGAAACACTACCAGACGGTGCTTCGAATCGAACGCGTAGCTGGCCCTGTACGTCGCGTCTGAGACGACTCGTGGCCCGTCAGCGCTGACGTCCTCGGCGAGGTCGCAGGCGTCGATACACGTCGCGGTCGAGTCGACCAGACCGAGTCGCTCGGCGAGGTGGTCGTCGCTCGGCGTGACCTGTTCGGCTCTGTACTCGTACGACCATATGATGGATCCCCACGGCGCGAACACGGCGGCAGTGAGCAGTATGACGCCGACGAGAGCGGTAATCGTGGGCCAGAAATCGGGAGGAGAGCGGGACATGCGTGCACGTCCCGCCGGCAATCATATTATATTTTCTACATTATTGAGTCGATGGCTATCGTCAGACTCCGTTCACATGTAACCCAAATCCCGAAGCCGACCCATCAGGTCCTCTTTGTCCTGCGCGCGCCCCTCGCGTTCCGCGCTCGCGCCGAGGTCCTGCACCCACGCGGGTCGGTCGTCGGACTTCGCGGAGCCGGATTCGGTGCCGAGCGAGCGGTAGCCCTCGAAGTACTTCGGCGAGACGGGCAGGTCGGCGGGTTCGACGCCGTCGGGGAGGTCGTCGATGGACGCGGGAACGCGGCCCGCGGGGTAGCCCTCGACCGAGTCGGGGACGATGTAGCTCCAGAACGCCGCCCACACGTCGGCCTCCTCGAACTGGAGGATGGAGTGGATGCGGTCGTGCGGCGGGTACTTCTCGGAGTCGTGGCGGGGGCTGAAGAACGTCTCGTCGGCGCGGGACTCCTGTTCGTCCCAGCGGACGCCCGAGAAGACACCGTCGAAACCGCGCGCTTCGAGGGTGTCGTTGAGCGCGACGGTCTTCAAGAGGTGGTTGCCCTCGAAGGTGTCGGCGTCGAGGACGACGGTCTCGCCCTCGTAGCCGAGGCGGTCGAGTTCGCGGCGGGTGTCGTCGCCGAGGGCCGAGAGGGGAATCTCGTCGCCCGGCGACGCGCCGAGTCGTGCGAAGTCCTCGTTGCGGGCGACGACGAGGTCGAGGTCCCAGCGGTCGGCCCACTCGCGGACGAACGCCTCGGTCTCGTCGAAGTGCTCGAAGTGGTCGATGAAGACGACGGGCGGCACGGGGACGCCCATGTCGGCAGCGACCTCGCGGACGACGTAGAGCACGAGCGTTGAGTCCTTGCCGCCGGTCCACATCACGGCCGGGCGCTCGTACTGTTCGAGGGCGGTCGCGGTCACCGCGGCCGCTTTTTCGAGTTTGTCTTCGAGCGTCGGGTAGTCGGCGGCGGTCCAGTCTCGGCCGTCGTCGTAGTCGAGGTCGAGGTAGTCGGGGAACACGAGGCTCATAGGGAAGGTGTCGCTCGCGGAGGATATCGCTGTTTCCGCTGTGAGACAGTCGCTGTCGCTGTCGGGAGCGAGTCCGCGAAAAAGTGGTCGCGGCGCGATGTTCGCGTTAGATTTCGGCCGACGTCACATGTAGCCGAGGTCGCGCAGGCGCTCCATCAGGTCCTCTTTGTCCTGGGCGCGGCCCGCGCGCTCGGTCGTGTTCTCCATGTCCTGCAGCCACGCCGGTTCCTCGGCGGACTTGTCGGTCGAGACCTCGCTGCCGAGACTCCGGAAGCCGGCGAAGTACTTCGGCGAGACGGGCACGTCCTCCTGCGTGACACCCTCGGGGAGGTCGGTGTCGCTGGTGGGGACGTAACCGTCCTCGGGGTAGTTCTCGACGGTGTCCGGGACCGCGAAGTACCAGAAGGCGTCCCAGACGGCGCTCTCTTCGAACTGGAGGATGGGTTGAATGCGGTCGTGCGGCGGGTAGATGTCGGGGTCGTGGCGGGGGCTGAAGAACGTCTCGTCGGCGCGGGCTTCCTGCTCGTCCCAGCGGACGCCGGAGATGACGCCGTCGATGTCGTACTCTTCGAGGGTGTCGTTGAGCGCGACGGTCTTCAAGAGGTGGTTGCCGACGTAGGTGTCGAGCAGGAACGGGAACGTGTCCTCCTCGTATTCGAGGATGTTACGGATGTGGTGCTGGTTGTGCTCCGAGAGTTCGGAAACCGGGATGTCGTCGCCAGGTTCGAGGCCGTTTTCGTCGACGTACGCGCCGACGTCCTCGTTGCGCGCCCAGATGACGTCGAGGTCCCACTCGTCGGCCCAGTGCTCGACGAAGTCCATGATTTCGTCGAAGTGCTGGTAGTGGTCGATGAAGACCGCCGGCGGCACTTCGAGATCGTAGCGCTCTGCGACCTCCTTGATGAAGTAGAGCGTGAGCGTCGAGTCCTTGCCACCGGTCCACATCACGGCGGGGTTCTCGTACTGTTCGAGGCCCTGCTTCGTGACCTCGATGGCCTTCTCGATTTTGTCCTCGATACTCGGGTAGTCCCCCGGCGTCTCGCCCTCGCCGTCGGTGTAGTCGACGTCGAGATAGTCCGGGAAGGATTCGGCTTCCGACATGATGTGTAATTACATCTAATTAGGCGGTGTAAATGCTTTTTGCCCGAGGATTACTGTGATGCGTGATACCGCCGAACACGATTTGGGCCGCTGACTCACGTGGCTCGGCGGTGGCTGGATGAGGAGATACGACGCGTTTAGGAGATGAACTTGTTGTCGCGCCAGTTGATTCCGCTGTCCGAGGAACCGTTCTGCTGGGGGTTCTCGACGACTTCGACGGAGGCGGCGCGCACCTCGCCTTCGACGATGCGCGTCGCCTGCAGTTCGTCGCTTTCCTCGGTGATGGCGGTCAGCGTCCCCTTCTCCGAGAGCATCGCAATCTCGCGGAGGACGAGGAACATCGGGTACTGGAGCGCCGTGTTCTGGAGCACGGTTTCGAGGTCGCCTTTGAAGCAGGCGAACTCGACGAGTTCGGAGGGAATCTCCTCTTCTTCTTCATCTCCCCAGTTGGGCGCACCCGCTCGGGGTGGCTCTTCCTCGTAGACGCGGTTTTCCGTCACGCTCGCTTTCAACTGGGCCGTCGGCGTGTACTTGCTGAGGTTGTCGTCGGCGGAGACGGCTTTGATGATGAGGGTGTTGTTTCGGCGGGTGATGTCTACGTTCTCGACCTCAGGCGGAAGTTCTGGGTCGTTTTCGAAGTAGTCCATCACGTCTTCGAGTGGCAGTTCCAACGTCGAATGGAGTCGATATACGCGGCCTGACATTGTTGGCTTCGGTATCGACGAGAGCCACGGTGCGGGCGCACCCGGATGGCGATACCTGTGTGCATGTACGAGTTCGAGGCTTATATGGCCTCCCCTTCTCGGTAGGCGAGAGATAAGAAGTCGGCGTCGGGCCGCAGTCCGGCGGTTTGCCGGGGTCGCTTCCGGCGGTCAGTTCGCGCCGGTCAGCGTCGCTTCGAGTTCGCCGCGCTCGTCGAGTTCTTCGAGGATATCGCTGCCGCCGACGAACTCGCCGTCGACGAACGTCTGGGGGATGGTCTCCCAGTCGCTTTTCTCCTTGAGCGCCTCGCGGTAGTGCGGGAGCGCGGGAAGCACGTCGACGGTCTCGAACTCGTCGACGTACTGGGAGATGAGGTCGACCGCCTTCGCGGAGTAGCCGCACTGCGGCATCAGGCGGTTACCCTTCATGAACAGGACGACGCGGTTGTTCCCGACCGCCTCGTCGACGCGGGACTGTACTTCCTCGGGGTCGAGGCTCTCCGGTTGGAACGTCATGCGCCCAAGTAACCGCCGGGCGGACAAAGGAGTTGCGTCGCCGGTGAGTTCGGTCCGCAGGGCTGACGCCGACTGTGCGGCGGCCCGTGTCGGGTGTTACTGCTCGCCGACGCGGACGACGTTGATAAGCGAGTGGACGGGGACGCCGTCGATTTCTTCGACACCCTGCTTGTCGACGATGACCACGCACGCGAGCGGTTCGCCGCCCTCGGAGCGGATGGCGTCGATGGTCTCACGGAGGGTCGTACCACTCGTCACCGTGTCGTCGACGATGAAGCACTTGCGCCCTTCGACGGGCGCGAAGTTTCGGGAGAAGCCGCCGCCGAGGTCTTCGATGTCACCTTCGTCCCACTGGTGTTTCGCGGGCGAGTAGGCCGCGAGGGTGGTTTCGAGTTCGCGCGAGACGGAGGTCGCGAGGGGGACGCCAGCCTTCTCGATACCGACGGTCACGTCGGCCTCGCCGTTCGTCTCCATGAGCAGGTCGGCGAGCGCGCGCCCGACGTAGGTGAGGCGCTTGCCGCCGCTGCCGATGGCGTTCCAATCGACGTGGATGTCGTCGGGGCCGTCGGGCTCTACCTGTGGTTCGGGTTCGGTCGCCGCGCCGCTCCGTTCGACCAGCCAGCTTGCGGTCTCGCGGGAGACGTTCAATTCGTCGGCAATCTCGCCTTTCGAGAGGCCACGGTCCGCGAGCTCCGCCGCGCTGGCGATGAGGTCGTCGACGTTCTTCATACAGTACCGAATTCGATGGCCGTTTTTATAGTGGTGTCGTCGTCTTCGAATGCTGCTTCGAACTCCGAAAGCGGGTGGACGCCGGTGACGAGGTCACGGAGGAACCACCGCGGAAGCTTGGTGAACGTCACGGTCGCGGCCTCGAAATGCTTGACGTGGGAGTTGACGCTGCCGACGAGCGCCTTGTTGTGGAGGACCATCTCGCGGTGGAACGCGCCGGCGTCGACCTCGAACTCCCAGTCGCTCGGGACGCCGAGGAGCGCGGCGACGCCGTTCGGCGCGAGCGCTTGCACCGACTGGATGGCGTGTTTGGGGAACCCGGTCGCCTCGTAGATGAAGTCCATCTCCTCGTGCGCACCCGGAATCTCTTCGACCGAGGTCTCGCGAGAGTCGACGTAGGTCGCGCCGAGTTTCTCCATGATGTCGATAGTCGGGTCGGGGCGGTCGCGCCGACCGAGGCAGTAGAGGTCCTCGTAGCCCTTATCGTCGGCTTTCAGCATGGCGAGCGTCAGGAGTCCGAGGCTCCCGTTGCCGAGGACGAGCGCCGACGAGGGGTTCCAGTCGAACGCGGAACGGCTCGCGTAGGCGTGCTCTCGGGCCTTCTCGGTGATGGAGATGGGCTCGATGAGGAAGCCGAGTTCGGCCTGCGAGCGCGGGATGCGGACGAGATAGTCCGATGGGCTGGTGAAGTACTCGGACATGAACCCGTGCGCGCCGACGATGCCGCGTTCGGCGTACATCCCGTCGGGGGCCATGTCGGGTTGGTCCTTCTCGAAGTACTCGTTCGTCCCCGACGCCGGCGGGCGGCGGACCGTCGGCACGACGATGTCGCCTTCCTCCAGTTCGGTGTCGTTCGGGTCGACGACGATGCCGACCGCCTCGTGGCCGAGCACGAGATGGTCTTCGCCCTCGGGGAACCCCCCGTGACCGCCGGCGATGACCTCGTGGTCCGTCCCGTCCACGCCGACCCGAAGCGTTCGGACGAGCGCCTCCCCGGCGTCGGGTTCCGGTCGCGGCTTCTCGATGACGACCGGCTTGTCTTCCCCGCGCTTGACGGCGATTGCTTTCATACCCCCACCAATGCACCACCCCACCAAAAGACTTATTCTATGATGAGTAAATAATTCAGCCACGGTGAGCGCCCTGCGTCGTCGCACCAGCCCATGACGAACCGCGCCGCGCGGACCAGCCTGTCCAGCCCACCCGTGCCGGCGCTCGCCGAACCCGTGCCCGAACCGCGCCGAAGCCGATATCCCGTGCCCATCGGCTTCTGAGGCGGTTTCGGTTTTCTCCTGACGCTCGCTCGGCTCAGCGGCGCGTTCGACTGACCGCAGAAAAAGGACGCGTCACTTCGTCGGGCCGCTACCTGCCGACCCGACGACTCGACAGGCAGTTCAGTTGTCGATGTCGTCGACGAGTTCGTCCGCGAGACCGACGTACGTCGCGGGCGTGAGCGCGAGCAGTTCCTCACGGGTCTCCTCGTCCACGTCGAGGTCCGCAAACAGGTCGTGGAAGTCGTCGAGGGTCACCTCGCGGCCGCGGGTGAGCTCCTTCACCCGCTCGTAGGCCTGCGTGTCGCCCTCGCGGCGGAGAATCGTCTGGACGGCCTCGCCGATGATGGCCGGCGTGTCGTCGAGTTCGTCGCGCATGACCTGCTCGTTCGGGACGACCTTTCCGAGGCCGGTCTGGGTCTTCTTGTAGCCGATGAGGCAGTGGGCGAACGCCGCGCCGACGTTGCGCTTGACCGTGGAGTCCGAGAGGTCGCGCTGGAGGCGCGAGGTCGTCACGTAGTCGGCGAGGAACGTCAGGTCCGCGTTGGCCTTCGAGAGGTTGCCCTCGGAGTTCTCGAAGTCGATGGGGTTGACCTTGTGCGGCATCGTCGAGGAGCCGGTTTCGCCCTCGACGGCCTCCTGTCCGAGATAGCGGTCGGAGACGTACAGCCATGCGTCGCGGTCGAGGTCGACGAGGACGTTGTTGACGCCGCGGACGGCGTCGAACAGCGCCGCGAGGTCGTCGCAGGGGTTGACCTGCGTGGCGAGCGCGGTGTGGTCGAGGCCGAGCGACCCGACGAACTCGCGGGAGAACGCCCGCCAGTCAACGTCGGGGTAGGCGGCGACGTGGGCGGCGTAGACGCCCGACGCGCCCGCGAGCTTGCCTGCGAGGTCGTCGGTCGCGGCCTCGACGCGGGCGAGTGTCCGACCGAGGCGGGCGGCGTAGACGGCCATCTCCTTGCCGAACGTCGTCGGCGTCGCGGGCTGGCCGTGGGTCCGCGCGAGCATGGGCACGTCGCGGAACTCCCGCGCGAGCGAGACGAGTTCGTCGCGGGTGTCGCGGAGTTCGGGTACGATGACTTCCTCGACCGCGCCCTTCACCATGAGGCGCTGGGCGAGGTTGTTCACGTCCTCGGAGGTGAGGCCGAAGTGAATCCACGGGTGGACCGACTCGTCGGTCTCGGTGCGGATGAAGTACTCGACGGCCTTCACGTCGTGATTCGTCGCCGAGAAGCCCGCCGCGCCCTCGACTTCGAGTCGCTTCACGAGGTCGGCGTCGTCGGCGTCGAACCCCTCGTAGAGCGCCCGGAGGTCGGCGCGCTCGGACTCGGCGAACGAAAGCGGCGTCGCGTCGAGGTCGGCGAGCGCGAGGAGGTACTCCACTTCGACTTCTACGCGGGCGCGCATGAGGGCGGCCTCGCTCACGTGCGGCGCGAGGGGTGCGGTTCGGGAGGCGTATCGCCCGTCGAGCGGGGACACCGCGTACAGCGGGTCGTACCGGTCGGCGTCGGTCATGTCTGAGTCGTCACGATGGGGGAGGTTAAACGCCGGGGGTTCGTCGCCGCCGCGGAGGCGATACTTGCGCACAAGTGTGCCTACTCAGCCGCACTCTACGGCTACGTTCCGCCCCACATATACACAATCGAGTATATATTGCCGTCGAGGACCGCAACCACTTTGAGGGCCGCGAGTCCCCTTTCTCACATGGTCACCATCGCCGGTCTCGCGAGCAACCGCGGACGAAACCTGCGCAACATCGCCGACCGCGCCCCCGGCGGGGCGGCACTCGGCGTCGTCGTCTCGAACCGCGCCGACGCGCCCGTCCTCGATTGGGCTGACGAACACGGCATCCCCAGCGAAGTCGTCGAACGCGGCGACGACGAGTCCCGCGAGTCCCACGAGGAGCGCATCCTCGACGCCCTCGCGGACTACGACTTCGATATCGTCTGTCTCGACGGCTACATGCGCGTGCTCACTTCGACGTTCCTCGACGCCGCGCCGACGACGCTCAACGTCCATCCGTCGCTGCTCCCCGCGTTCCCCGGCATGGACGCCCACGAGCAGGTGCTCAACGCCGGCGTCAAGACGACCGGCTGTACGGTCCACGTCGTCAACGAGGAGGTCGACGCCGGCCCCATCGTCACACAGGAAGCCGTCCCGGTGTACACCGACGACGACGCGGACGACCTCAAATCGCGCGTCCTCTACGACGCCGAGTTCAAGGCCTACCCGCGCGCAGTCCGCTGGTTCGCCGAGGGCCGCGTGACGGTCGAAGACGACACCGTCACCGTCGAGGGCGACGTTGACGCCGGCCTCCCCGAGCGCCGCGTCACCTCCGAGGACCGCTACGACGAACTCCGGTACGGCGAGAACCCGCACCAGGACGCCGCCGTCTACGTGGACGAGACGTGCGACGAGGCGTCGGTCGTCGGCGCGCCCCAGCTCAACGAGGGCGCGAAGGGGCTTTCGTACAACAACTACAACGACGCCGACGGCGCGCTCAACATCATCAAGGAGTTCGACGAGCCCGCCGCGGCGGTCATCAAGCACACGAACCCCGCCGGCTGCGCCACCGCCGACACGCTCGCGGAGGCCTACGCCGACGCCCTCGCCACCGACCCGATGAGCGCCTTCGGTGGCATCGTCGCACTCAACCGCGAGTGCGACGCCGAGACTGCGGAACTCATCATCGACTCGTTCAAGGAAGTCGTCGTCGCGCCCGGCTACACCGACGACGCGCTCGACGTGCTCACCGAGAAGAAAAATCTCCGCGTCCTCGATGTTGGCGAACTCGGCGAGCGCACCGAGACCTACACGGAAAAAGCGCTCGTCGGCGGGCGACTCGTCCAGGAGCGCGACCTCTGGACGCCGACGCTGGACGACCTCGAAGTCGTCACCGAGACGGAGCCGACCGACGAGCAGTTGGAGACGATGCTGTTCGCGTGGAAGGTGCTGAAGCACGTGAAGTCCAACGGGATTCTCTTCGCCAAGGGCACCGAGACGGTCGGCGTCGGCATGGGGCAGGTCTCCCGCGTCGACGCGGTCGAACTCGCTGCGATGAAGGCCGAGGAACACGCCGAGGGCAAGGACGCGCAGGGTGCCGTGATGGCCTCCGACGCGTTCTTCCCGTTCCCGGACGGCGTGGAGAAGGCGGCCGACGCGGGCATCGAGGCGGTCATCCAGCCCGGCGGCTCGGTGAACGACGAGGACGTCATCGAGGCGTGCGACGAGCGCGGGATTGCGATGGTCTTCACCGGCCAGCGGTGTTTCCGTCACGACTGAACAGCGTGAAGAAGTGATGGAAGTCAGTAAGACGAACGAAGTGAGTCTCACGCGATTTTAGACACGACTGAGCGGAGCGAAAGAGAGCCTAAAGCTCGAAGCACGACCGGAGGGAGTGCTTCGGTGTTTCCGCCACGATTAGTGGTGGAAACTCGTGGCCGCGCGTAGCGCGGACGCGATACTTCCGTGACGACTGAACAGCGTGAAGAAGTGATGGAAGTCAGTAAGACGAACGAAGTGAGTCTCACGCGATTTCCGTCACGATTAGTGCCTGAAACTCGCGGTCGGGTGTAACCCGGACACGGTTTGAGACGCCCCGAGACCGTTCCCACGTCCTAACACCGACGGTGTCCCTTCAAGTGTCGGCGAGACGAACACAGAGGTATGTACGAACACATCCTGGTGCCGACCGACGGGAGCGAGGGGACGATGCAGGCAATCGAGCACGCGCTCGAACTCGCCGACGCGGAGTCGAAGATTCACGTGCTGTCGGTCGTCGACCAGCGGGTGTACCTCGCCGCCGGCGGCGACCAACAGGACGCGGTCATCCAGTCGCTCCGCGACGACGCGGTACAGGCGGTCGAGCGGTGCGCCGAGAAGTGCGAGGGGAAGGCCACGTCGACGACGGCGGTTCGAGACGGCGTCCCCCACCGAGTCATCCTCGACTACGCCGACGAACACGACGTCGACGTGGTCGTGATGGGGACCCACGGGCGGACCGGCCGCGACAAACTCACGTCGCTCGGGAGCGTCACCGAGCGCGTCATCGAGAACGCGAAGCGCCCGGTGCTCGTCGTCCACATCGACTGAAGCCGGCGCGGCGGCCGGCGACGCTCCGCGAGCGCCACGACGAGACGGGTCGAAAGCGTCCGGGACCGGCGTCGTGTCGCAGGAGTGACGTGGAGCGTTAGGCCTAAGCCCACCGTCCGGTTTCTCACGCATATGGAGTACCACGAGGCGGTGAACTTCCTTTTCGACCTCCGGCGGTTTCAGGTCAAGCCGGGGACCGAGTCGATTCAGCGGTTGCTCTCTCACCTCGGCGACCCCCACGAAGGCGTGTCGTTCGTGCAGGTCGCGGGGTCGAACGGCAAAGGAAGCACCGCCCGGATGGTCGACGCGATGCTGCGCGAGTCGGGCGCGCACGTCGGCCTCTACACCTCGCCGCACTTCGACGACGTGCGGGAGCGAATCCGCGTCGACGGCCGGAAGATTCCGAAGTCCGCGCTGTCGGCGTTCGTGGCCGAAGCCAAGCCGTACCTCGTCGAGCGGGCCGCCGACGGCGAGCCGCTGACCTTCTTCGAGACCGTGACCGCGCTCGCGCTGTGGTACTTCGACCGCGCGGACGTGGACGTGGCGGTCCTCGAAGTCGGGATGGGCGGCGAACTCGACGCGACGAGCGCCGTCGACCCGGTCGCCAGCGCCGTCACCAACGTCTCGCTCGAACACACCGCCGTCCTCGGCGATACCGTTGCGGAAATCGCGAAGACGAAAGCGGCCGTCGCGCCCGCCGACGCGCCGCTCGTAACCGGGGCGACCGGCGAGGCGCTGTCGGTCATCCGCGAGGAGGTCGGCGACGTGCTGACCGTCGGCGACGCCGGCTCCGACGCCGACGTTCGCGCCTCCTACGGCGGCCGCGTCAACCACCAGGAGGCCGCCGTCACCGTCGAGACCGACGACGAGACGCTCGACGTTCGAATCCCGCTTTTGGGCGCGTATCAGGCGCAAAACGCCGGTATCGCCGTTTCGCTCGCCCGGCAGGTCCGCCCCGACATCGACGAGGAGGCGATTCACCGCGGCCTCCGAAACGCCCACTGGCCGGGTCGGTTCGAGGTCATGGGCACGGAGCCGACGGTCGTCCTCGACGGCGCGCACAACCCCGACGCCTGCGCGCAGGTCGCCACCGTCCTCGACGAGTTCGACTACGACGACCTCCACCTCGTCTACGGGGCGATGCACGACAAGGACCACAGCGAGATGGTCGGGGCGCTCCCGGAGGTCGCGTCGGTCGTCACCTGCAAGGCGGACATCTCGCGGGGCGAAGACCCCGAGATTCTGTCGTCCGTCTTCGAGCGACTCGACGGCCCCGAAGTGGAGACCGGCGGCGCGGTCGCCTCGGCGCTCGACTGGGCGCGCGCCCGCGCCGCCCCGGACGACTGCGTGCTCGTCGTCGGCTCGCTGTACGTCGTCGCCGAGGCGCGAACCACGTGGACGCGGGCGGT
>NZ_JAMYJY010000179.1:0-3606 GCF_024136985.1 Haloferax sp. AB510 | reverse complement strand
AGTTGACGGTCCGCGTCGGGGCGCGACGCCCTCGATGTCGAGGACGGCCGCCGCGACGGCGCGGGCCCCCTCGGGGTCTCCCCACTGTTCCTCGTCGCTCCCGAGTTCGACGAACATCGAGGGGACCGTCGGCTCGGTCGGGCCGTGGTGGGTCGCCTCGATGCCGACTTCGTAGTCGTCCGGCGCGCGCTCGCGGAGCGCCTCGACGACGGCGCGCTGGGCGTTGGGGCACGCGCGGGCGAACTGCCCCGGCTCGCCACCGTAGTCGGCGGGGCCGAAGTTCCCGGTGAAGTGCGCGGTCAAGAGCGCGCCGGTCTCGCCGGAGTGCCGGGAGACGACGACGAGGAGGTCGAGGTCGGCGTCGAACGCCTCGGCGGGGTCGTCGAGGTCGATGTGCAGGTCGTCGAACTCGCGGAGTTCGAAGCCGTCCCGAGAGAAGACGGTGCCGCCGCCGTCGGCGTCGGGTCGATCCCCGTCGGTCCGTTCGTCCCAGTCGGCGAGTTCGAGCAGGCGCTCGCCGATGTGAACCGATGCGCTGTCGGCGCGGCTGACGACGATTCCAATCACGATACGAGGGTCGCCGAGGTCGGCGAAAAGGGCGTCGGAAGCGGCGAGGGAAGCCGGTCAGTCTTCGACCGCGGCCGGAATCTCGTTCGCGCCGTAGTCGCCGCGAACGCGTCGAACAGAGAGCTTTGCGACCGCAGCGAGTTGCTTGCGCCGCCGGACGAAAAGCGCCGTCCCGACGACCAGATAGATGACCGAAAAGCCAATGAGCGAGGTTGCGCCGTCGAAGGTGACCACCCCAAGTCCCGGAATCGGGAGCGTGAGCGCCAGTCCGGTGACGGAGTAGACGAACTGCGCCAAGAAAAGCCCAAGCAGGGCAACCGCTTCGCGGAGACTGATGGAGAACGTGATGAGGATGGCGATGGCGAAGTAGCTCTGGGCGGCCGTCAGCCAGAGTTCGCCCATCTGGTGGGTGTCGAGCGGGAGCGGGCCGTAGTAGCCGAGCGAGAGGCTGTAGACGAGCACGAGCGTCCCGATGAGGAGCGTCCACTGGTTGAGCTTCGAGGAGATGAGCGCGTTGAAGCCGGCGGTCGACCGCGCCTTGTTGACGAGGTAGGCCACGACGATGAGTTCGGGGCTCTCGCTCGCCAGCGGCGCGACCCACTGAATCATCAGGAACGACGGGATGCCGACCGACTTCCCGAGCGCTTCGAGGCCGTGAGCGAACGGTTCGACGGCGACGAGGATGACGACCCCGGAAAAGACGAACAGCGCGAGCGTCGTGGCGATGCGCTTTGGCTTCCGATACGACTGGAGGTACGCGGGCACGCCGATCTGCTCTTCGTCCTCGTGCGGCGAGTTCATCGCCACGAAGATGTACGCGGCGTAGAGGCCGACGAGGACGAACATGTCAACCGCGCCGATGCCCGCGCCGAGCGGGACGAAGAAGGCGAACACGGTCGCGGCGAAGAGGAACAGAATCTCGGTCGCGATGCCGTGGTCGAGACGGACCACGTCCGCGAGGAAGCCGGGACGGGACTCGACCGCCTCGTCGCCGGTGTCACGGGCGCGGTAGACGGTGAAGAGGGCGATTGCGGACCAGCCGATGCCGATGAGGATGCGATTTGCGCCGGTCATGTTGGCGACCGCGAGGCTCGCGGCCTCGGCCGATTCGGGGGAGCCGGGGTTGATGCCAGCCTCCCAAGCGTAGAGGGCGTCAACGGCGTATTCGGGGGCGACCGCGAGGACCGCGAGGATGGCGAGCGCGAACGCCCGCGGCACGTCGGCCTCGGCGGTCTCCGCGCCCCACGCGAGGAGGAACGAAGCGCCGAGAACGGCGATACCGCTGAGGGCGACGGTGACGCCGGTCGTGAGGTCAACGCCGAACACCGTGTGGAGGCCCAGCCACGGGACCGTCAGGAGCGCGGCGCCGAACACCGCGGTCAGCGGGTGACTGAGTCGTTGTCCGACCATCGTGGCTACAAAGGCGAAGCCGAAGCCGGTAGCTCTTGTGTTTCAAAATCGGCCCGACACGGCGTGTAGGACGCCCGAAGTCGTCAGCGTGCTCGTTAGGGGAGAATGAGCCAGAAGAACACGAGGTAGCCGCAGACGAGGATGCCGCCGTCGAGGCGGGACACGTCGCGGTTGCGGAGCATCAGCGCGATGACCCCGAAAGTGAACACGAGAAGCGCCGGGAAGTCCAGCGAGATGGTGCTCGCGGGGACGTTCACGGGAACCATGATGGCGAGGATACCGAGGACGGCGACGACGTTGTAGATGTTGGAACCGACGACGTTGCCGATGCTGAACTCCGACTCGCCGCGGACCGCGCTGATGACGGACGCCGCGAGTTCCGGCAGCGACGTGCCGAACGCGAGGACCGTCAGCCCGATGAACCGCGGACCGAACCCAAAGGATTCGAGCAGTCCCTGTCCGCCCTGAATGAGCCAGTTCGAGCCGACGAACAGGAGGAGCAGACCGAGGCCGAGGTAGACAACGTCCTTGAACTGCGCGGAGACCTCGTCTTCGTCTTCGATGTCGATTTCGTCCGCGCCGATGGCGTCTGCCGTCGCCGACCGGGCGCGGTAGAGCAGATAGCCCGTGAACGCGACGAGGATGAGCAGGAGGACACCGCCGTCGACGGCGCTGAGGTTCCCGTCCATCCCGAGGGCAACGAGCGCGACCGCCGCGGCAATCATGAACGGGACGTGCCGGCGGAGCGTCGCGGTCGAGACGCCCATCGGCTGGATGAGCGCCGAGATTCCGAGGACGAGGCCGATGTTGGCGATGTTCGAACCAACGATAGCGCCGAGGCCGAGGTCGGAGCTGTAGCCCAGACCGCTCAGGACCGCGACGAAGAGTTCGGGAGTGGTCGTCGCGAACGCGACGATGGTCACACCGACGATGGCCGCCCGAAGACCGAGGCCGATGGCGAGTCGAGATGCGCCCTCGACGAGCGCCTCGGCCCCGAGGTAGAGCGCGACGATACCCGCCACGAGGAGCGCGGTATCGAAGGAAAGCAGGGTTGCGAGTGCCGACATACGCGGGAGTAGACCAACGGGGGACTAAAAGCGCGCCGGTACACCGTGGGCCCGCGACAATCTATCACGGGAGAACGGACGGGTGGACATCCGCGCCTCGCGGGTCACTGAGTCCCGGCGGAATCCGACGCGGACGGGCGAGTTATATCGTCGGCAGGTCACCTCCCGTCCATGCAAGTCTACGGTCTCGTCGGCAACCCCGTCGGGCACTCGCTGTCGCCGCCGATGCACGAGGCGGCCTACGAGGAAGCCGGTCTCGACGCCCGGTACGTCACGTTCGAGCCCGCCAGCGACGACATCGCGGCGGCGGTCGGGGGCGCGGACGCTCTCGGAATCTCGGGGCTGAACGTCACCATCCCGTTCAAACAGGACGTCCTCGAACTGGTCGACCCCGACCCGCTCGCCGAGCGCATCGGCGCGGTCAACACGGTCGATTTCGGCGGGGAGACGCCGAAAGGGTACAACACCGACGCGGCGGGCGTCACCCGGTCGTTCGAGCGCCACGGCGTCGGCCTCGACGGACGGGAGGCCGTGGTCGTCGGTGCCGGCGGGGCGGGGCGGG
>NZ_JAMYJY010000178.1:0-3840 GCF_024136985.1 Haloferax sp. AB510 | reverse complement strand
TACCACTGCGTGCCGCACGAGGCGCTCGGCATGCTCGGCGCGGTCGCCGTCGGCGACGACGTGGCGACTATCAGCACCGGCGGTGGCGGCGAGAAGGAACTGCACGAACTCGGCGTCCCGATTCAGGCACACTGGGTCGGCTCGGCGACGATTCTCGGCATCCTCGTCACCATCATCTACACGTTCTTCATCTTGAAGTACGGCGAGTCCCCAAATACGGGTAACACCGGAGGTGGCGAATAATGTCTTCGACCGGCAGCACATACGGCGATATTCACCGATACGAACCGGCGCGAGAGAGCACCGCAGCGGCCATCGCAATCGTCCTCCTGACGATTATCGAGGTCGTGTTCGTGTTTCTCTTCACCTACGGCTTCGTCTCCGGGTGGGGACTGACGGACACGGGGAACATGTTCCTCGGCGGCGTCCTCGCCGTCATCTTCGTGGACCTCGCGTTCATCCTCGCGCTGTACCGCAAGGAGTTCCTCCCCGACGTGATGATCGTCAAAAAGCGGCGTCGCAAGTGGGAAGACCTCTACGTCCGCGAGGAGGACGTCGACGGTGTCACCTTCAGCAGCGATGACGCGTGGGAACAGGTCAAACGCGCGGTGTACCCCTACTACAAGCGATAAACCATGAGTCTCGAACGCAAAGACGACTACGACCACAAGGCCTGGATGAAAAAGAAGGACCTCACCCCGGTCGAGGCCACCTTCCTCACCACGCTCATCTGGCTGGATAAGCGACTCCGCATCGTCGATTATCTGGAACTTCTGGAGACGCTCTACTACCGAGTCAACCTCCAGATGCCGAAGAGCCACACCGAGCAGTACAACCTCGACAACAAGTTCTGGTACTGGTACCCCCTGTACACGCTCGGCTTGTTCTCGACGCTCGCGTACGTCGTCGCGGCGATCAGTGGCGCCCTTCTCGGGTTCTACTACTCCCCGGCGACGACCGGTGACCCCACGACGGCCTACAGCAGTATCGAATTCATCATGCGCGACCTGCAGTTCGGCTTCATGCTCCGCTCCGTCCACCGCTGGGCGGCGCAGGTCATGGTCGCGGCCGTGTTCTTGCACATGCTCCGTGTCTACTTCACGGGGTCGTACAAGGAACCCCGCGAGCTGAACTGGCTTCTCGGCATCGTCCTGATCAGCCTGACGATGGTGTTCGGGTACACCGGATACCTCCTCCCGTGGGACCAGCTAGCCTACTGGGCGGGGCAGATCGGCGTCGAGATGTCGCTGTCGGTCCCCCTCGCCGGTGAGTGGGTCGCACAGCTCCTGTTCGGCGGCTTCTCGCTGAGCCAGTCGACGCTACAGCGCATGTACATCATCCACGTGTTCCTGCTCCCGTTCGTCGTGACGACGCTCATCGCGATCCACATCGGCATCGTGTGGGTGCAGGGCATCGCGGAGCCGCACTGAGGTGACAATCATGAGCGACAACGAACCCGAAAACGAGGAGATTCGATCCGACGGCGCGGGCATCGTGGCCCCGGACGACGAGACGCCCACGTGGAGCGAGCGCAAGGCTCGCAAGACGGGGCTCTCCCGGCTCACCTACGAGTACTTCGAGCGCGCACGTCGTGAAGACCAGGACCTCCGCACGGAGTCCGACTACGTCGAACGCGACGTGCTGGCGTTCCCCACGTGGCCCCACGAGACCGTCCGTAACCTCTCGATTGCGTCGTTCTTCGTCGGGATGATTCTGTTCCTCTCGGCGACCATGCCGCCGCACATCGGCAACCCCGCGAATCCGTCGAGTACCCCGGCGATTATCCTGCCCGACTGGTATCTCTACTGGTCGTTCGGCCTGCTCAAGCTCAACCCGCTGAACCCCGAACTGGCCATCCTCGGCGGACAGAAGCTGATGGCCGACCGCACCTACGGCGTGCTGGCGAACGGCGTCGTCGTCGGCTTCATCGCTATCGTGCCCTTCCTCAACAAGGGCTCGGCCCGGCGACCCGTCGAGCAGCCGTTCTGGTCCGCAGTCGGCGTCTTCGGCGTGGTGTTCGCGATGACCATCTCGCTTCTGGCCATCAAGAACCTCATGCCGATGAACGTCGACCTGCTGTTCGACCTGACGTTCCTGCTCCCGTTCGTCTTCGGGACCATCACCTACGCGATACTGAAGACGATGCGCGAGGGGTACATGTACAACCTCAACCGCCGCTACTACCGGCTTCGCCCGCCGAAATAGAGCGGAACCACTACCAACCGTCCCTTCTTAGCGTCACTAATGACAGATAGCGACGCAACCGGTCGAACCGGCGACGCCGACGGGGCGCGGCGCGGACGCCGCGGCCGGCGCGACATCGTCGTCCCCATGCGGCTCTACAAGACGATTACCGTCTTCTCGACGCTCATCGCCGTCGTCAGCGTGGTCCTCGGCTTCGTCTTCCTCGACGCCGCGACGCTGCAGGTGAGCGCGCTCCGTGCGGTCATCGCGGGCGCGCTCGGCGCGCTCGGAATCGGCGTCGCCGACGGTCTGCTGAGCACGGCCCTCGCGGTCTTCGGACTCGGCATCATCGCGTTCGGCGCGGTCGTCTACACGCTCGGCACCCGATTTCGCGCCCAAGGAATGGGAAAGTCTCAAGAGGACTCCGGCGAAGACTCGAACAATGGCTGACGAATTCATCAAGGGTCTGGGTATCCTGACCGGGTCCGGACTCGCGTGGCTGGTGCTCGCGTCGTGGTACCGCACGAGCAGTTTCGAGAGCACACAACAGCTCATCGAGCCGCTGTCGTCCGGCGCGACCGAGGGGCTGTTCAACATCATCGCCGTCACGCTGATGGACGTGTTCCTCTGGTTCGCGCTCCTCGGCGCGCTCACCTTCTGGGTGCTCATTCCCGCGGGCCACCAGATCATGTCCGCGCTCGAAGAGCGCCGCAACGCGCAGTAAGCCGACACGGCGCGGGCCGTTCTCCTCTCATCTCGATTCGAATCGCCGAAACGTCCCTCACGATAGCGGGTGCACTCCCCGCCGCGTCCCGCGTCGGATTGGAAAAACTCTAATGAGTCTCGCTCCGACGGTCCTGTATGCACCCACTACAGTTCCTCGTTCCGCTCGACCAATTGGCGGCGGTCGAACCGGTCGTCCCGCACGTGGCGCTCGTGCTCGTGCTTGCGAACTTCGCGACGCGCTTCCTCGGTCACCGGTCGCACGTCAAGCAGGCCGAGGAAGGCGGTGAGGAGGCCATCTCCCGGTACCTCCCGCACTCGATTAGTTCGGGCGCGCTCGTCCTGACCTCGTTCCTCTACCTGCTCGTCGAGCCGCACGGCGGCATGGTGCTGACCGTGCTGGTCGTCGGGATGTTCGTCACCGACTTCTTCGAGTTCGAAGCGCGCAAAGTCGAAGCCCGCACCGACAAGCCGCTCGAACGCCCGAACGGCTCGCTCGTCGCCGCGACGCTCGTGCTCCTGTACGCGGCGTTCCAGAGCCTCTTCTTCCTCGTCGCGGACTACTGGAATCTCATCGTCTAAGCTCGCGGCGCTTTCTTCTCCGCGTCGCCGCGTTCGCACTGCTCACGAGGAACACGTATTTTCGACGACGCCGAGCGCCACCGCTCGGGGTCCAAAATCACGGCCGAGCGAGGCGCTCACTCGACGAGAAGCGGAACGCTCCCGTCGCGGTCGATGACCACCGACTCCGACGGGTGGACTTCCCGGACGACCTCGTCGTCGGCGACGAGCGACACGGGCGCGTCGTCGCGTTCGACCGATAGCTGGACGGGCGGTTGAAGAACCCACGAGTCCGTCTGCGTCGCGTACGGCGAGACGGGAACGACGGCGAGCCCGGCGGCCGGGCCAACGACCGCGCCGCCCGCGGCGCGC
>NZ_JAMYJY010000177.1:0-3850 GCF_024136985.1 Haloferax sp. AB510 | reverse complement strand
CGCCGCAGCCGCCGCCGACGGCGAGGAGACGTGGAACGAAAACCGCTGGCGGTACGCCGGCCGTCTCGAATCGGTCA
This sequence comes from Haloferax sp. AB510, assembly GCF_024136985.1. NCBI lineage: Archaea > Methanobacteriati > Methanobacteriota > Halobacteria > Halobacteriales > Haloferacaceae > Haloferax > Haloferax sp. AB510. The sequence goes on along the minus strand of NZ_JAMYJY010000177.1, from coordinate 3,773 downwards.
CCGGCTGTGGCCGTCGCGTCCCCTCCGGCGCGCCGACCGACGCGTGGGCCGCCTCGGGCCGCGTCGACCGGTTCTGAGTCGGGGGCCTGCGGGTTCACGACAGAACAGTTACACTCTCGTCCGACGTCAGTCGGTCCAACATGGTCCAATCCACGCTCGTCTGGCTGTTTTTCAACGCCGTTTTCGCCGGCTTTGCCGCCGTCGCTGTCGCGGCACACTACGCCGACGAGGGCGAACCGGACTTCGTCTCCGCGGCGCTCGCCGCCGTCTTCGCCGGGGCCTGCGTCGAACTCGGGATGGCGAACGGCTACCTCCCTGACGGCGTTCTTCCGACCGCCGTTGTCGGGGTCTGCATCGTCGTCGCGCTCATTTCGCTCGCGTTCGGCGTACAACGGGACCAGACGGCGTTTCAGGCGTTCCGCGGCGGCGCTCGGACTCGGTAGTTCACTCCGCGAGTGCTGGGTCGTCGACGATGACGCCGTCGACGCCGTACTCTCGGAGTCGCCGCGCGACCTCGCGGTCGGGAACCGTCCACGCGTTGACCTCGAAGCCGCGGTCGTGCGCCTCCTCGACCCGCGCCGACGAGAGCAGGTCGTAGTGCGGGTGGACGGCCGCACAGTCGAGGTCGGCGGCGACCGACAGCGACGCCGCCCAGTCGGTCGCAAAGAGGAACGCGATCGGGAGCGCGGTCGTCTCGCGCACCTCGCGGAGCGCCTCGGCGTCGAACGACGAGACGAGTACTTCGTTTCCCGCGTCGGCGACGACGGCCGCGAGGTCGGCGGCGAGGCCGGTTTCTTTCAGTTCGACGTTGACCGCGACGCGGGCGGGGAGGGCGTCGAACACCCCGGCGAGCGTCGGAACCGACTCCTCGGAGTCGCCGATTGTGAGTTCTTGGAGGTCCGCGAGGCTCGTCTCGGCGACACGGCCGGCCGCGTTGGTCAGGCGGTCGAGCGTCTCGTCGTGGAAGACGACGAGTTCGCCGGAGCCACAGCGTCGGACGTCGAGTTCGACCCAGTCGAGTCGCGTCGCGGCCGCCTCGAAGGCTGCGAGCGTGTTTTCGGGGGCGAGGGCGGGACAGCCGCGGTGACCGATGACGCGCATGTCGGAGCATCGCGGGAGCGCGGACTAAACGCTTCCTCCGGACCGGTCGAAAGCGGTGGAAAGCGGTCTGTACGGGTATGGTTTACTGGGGACCGAAACTGCGGGCGTCACATGCGTGCGTCGCGCGCGGACCGGCGCGGCCGCTCCGCGCGGGCTGGAGAAGATGTGTTCGCAGAGAGAATCGACTGACTCGAACTTACGCGCCCTGACCGCCCTTCTTGCGCGTGATGTAGCCGGCGATGCGGTTGCGGACGCCCTTCGACTCGACCGTGGTCAGTTCCTCGACGCTGTCCTTGTTCGTCTCGAAGTCCGTGTTGAACGCCTGCGGGTATCGCTCCAGCAGGATGTTACCAAGCTGCTTGACGTACTTGGGCTTGATTGCCATGTCGGAAGATTCCCCGGACGAACACTAAAACGATTCGTTCCGTCTCGCGGCCGCCCGCTCGCGCCAGCCCGTCAACTCGTCGATTCGCGCGAACGCCTCGCGCTCTCTTTCCCCGCCGCATTTCTCGACCGTCTCGGCGAAGTAGTCGAGCCGGTCCAGCAGGTCGTCGGTGTCGAAGGAGGGCACGTCGAGGCGCGAGGCGGCCACCGTCGCGTCGATGACCGCGCCGAAGCCGCGATTGATAGTGAACGGCCGGGTCCGCTCGACCGCGGCGTCGACGGGCCGGAGTTCCCACGTCTCCCACTCAGTCCCGCCATCCTCGCCGGAACTGACCGGCGTCGCCTCGACTTCGGCCCACGCGTCGGCCGAATCGAGGACCGGCGAGTCCCGTTCGTAGATGGTCATCGCGGCCTCGACGAACGCCCGCGGGTCGGAGACGAACTGAATGACGCCGCCGCCCTGTCGATGGAAGTTCCGGCGGGTTCGGGTGTTTCCCCACGTCGTCGCGGTCGCGGGCGGGGTCGAACCGGAAGACGAATCGCCGTCTCCGTCGCCGGTCTCCGGCGCGTGGACCCCGAGCGCAGCGAAGTTCCACCGGTCGTTCGGCCCGAGCGTGGCGACGACTGTCTCGGTGACGCCGCGGAGTTCGACGGGCCAGCCGTCGTCGTCGCCGTCGCGGTCGCCGGCGCGACGCCCCGCGTCCATCGTCTCGTCGTCGCTCACAGCGGGACCCCCCGCTCCAGCGCGACGAACGTCGCCGCGCAGACGATGTCGGCGGTCGTGCCGGGGTTGATTCCCTCAGCGACGAACTCGTCGGCCAGTTCCTCGGCTTCGTCGAGGTCGGAGACCGCGGCCGCGCGGTCCATCACGTCGCGGGCGACGGCCTCGCCGTGGTTCGTCGCGACGAGCGTGTCCGGTTCCTCCGCGAGGAGGTCGAGAAACGCGCGAGCGACGCGGTCGGTGACGGGGCCGTCGTCGGCGAGGATGGCCTCAGCCGCGCGGAAGGTCCGGGTGAAGCCGCCGGTCCACTCGCGGGCGTTGGCGTCGCGCTCGGCGCTCAGGTCCATCACGTCGTACAGCGTGACCCCGCGCTCTCGGAGCGCGTCGGCAGCGTCGCCGCCGCGCCGAACGTCGAGGTCCGGCGCGTCCTCGGGCACGTCGCCGACGGCCACCTCGACGTGTTCGAACGCGCGGTAGAACCCGACCGCATCGGCGACGGTGGTCGATTCGACCACGGCGGTCGCGCCGGCGGGCGAGAGGTCGCGGTCGTCTGCGGCCGCCGCCCGGACGAGCGGGACGAGAAGCAGGAGACAGCCGAACTGGGTGTTGCCGCCGCCCTGTCGGCTCATGCCGGCGACCGCCTCCTCGAACGCCTCGCCGACCGGCGCGCCCGACGCGGCCAGTTCGAGGCCGGGCGCGGAGCCGACCGCACCGGTCAGGAACTGTTCGAAGTGCAGGTCCGAGAGGTCGCGGCGGCGGTCGACGTTCCCCGGCTTGGGCGTGCCGGCGACCTCGAGCAGGAGCGCGAGTTCGGCGTGCCGCGCGGGGCCGAATCCGCGGTCCGTAACGGGCGCGACCATCAGGCGGACACCCCACTCTCGTCGCCCGACTCGGCATCGCCCTCGCGCCCGGCGAACCAGTCGTCCACGGCGGTTCTGACCCGGCGGAGAACCGCCGGATTGTCGCTCGGCCGCCCGACGCTCACCGCGTCGGCCCCGTAGTCGAGGTACTCGGTCGCCGTCTCGCGGTCGCGAACGCCGTTGTTGGCGACGAGAAAGAGGTCGGGCGCGGCGGCGGCCACGTCGGCAATCACGGCCTCGGAGTCCATCGCGTCGACGTGGAGCCAGTCGGCTCCCGCGTTGGCGAGCGCGACCGCGAGGTTCGGGAGGTCCACGCCGTCGATTTCGGCGCGGACTTTCGCGCCGACCGGCGCGTCGGATTCGGCGGCCGCGGTGACGTACGCGGCCAGTCGGTCGGTGTCGCACAGGAGCGTCTCGCCGCAACCGACGGCGCAGAGTTCGTCCTGTCGGCAGTGGGCGTTTATCTCCACGCCCGCACCGCGGTCGGCGCAGACGGCCGCGACCTCCCGAACCGGGTCGGGCGAGGTCGCTCTGACGTTGACGGCGACGAAGCGGTCTTCGCCGTCGAATCCGGCGAGTGAGTCGAGTTGGTCGGAGACGAAGGCGACCGGGTCGTCGGCGAGGAACTCCGAGCGCCCGCGGGCGACGAGCTCGCGGGCCGCCGCCTGCGAGGCGTCGTCGAGGGCGACGCCGCCGATGAACGCCGC
>NZ_JAMYJY010000176.1:0-3858 GCF_024136985.1 Haloferax sp. AB510 | reverse complement strand
CCGCGTCTTCGGCCGCCTGCGCCGCTGCGTCGGGTGCCGCGTCGGGCTCGGAGTCTGCGTTCGCGTCCGTGGCCGACTCGGCAGGGTCGTCGCTCATGGGCGGGAGAAGTGGCCGGCGCGGCTTAAACGTGTAGACTGCGGGCCGGCCGAAACGCTTCTCACTGTGGGGCGGCCGCGCGGGTCGATACCCGCCGTCACCGACGGACAGCGGCCTTACTGGTAACGGCCTTACTGGTACATCCCGAGCGGTCGCGCCTGCGTGCTCTCTTCTTCGGACTGCTGCATCCGCCGGGCCAACTGCTCTTTTGCCTGTCGAATCTCGGTGGCACTGTCCACGAGGTCGTCCACGGGGACCTCGACGCCGACGAGCGGTTCAATGCCGTGTTTGATGATGACCCGAGCCGCCTCGGGGTCCGGGAACTGCGGGTCCGACTCGACGACCAAGGCGAGCGCTGGGCGACCGACCGAGACGGCGTTGCTCAGGAGCGCACCCGTCGGCCCCGAGACGAGGCCGGTCTCTGTCGGACGGTCGATGCCGGCGTCTTCGAGCCGCGACGTCGCGCCGTTGGTGCCGACGCCGTAGAGCGCGGGCACGTCTTCGGACTTCTCGTGGGCGATGCCCGAGAGGAACACGGGAAGCACGTCGAGTTCTTCGAACCACGGGCCGAGACAGGTGGCGAGTTCGGTCGCCGCCTCGGGCCGGATGGGGATGTCGCTCTGGAGGACGAGCAGGTTCCGCTCCGCGTCGGCGTAGAGCCTGACCGGCGGGTGGAGCGTCGGGTCGTCCTTCATGTAGACCGCGACCTTCGGGACGCCCTCGCAGAACACGTCGGCGTAGTGGGTCATGTCGAACGCCTCGACCAGATGGTCGGCCGCGATTTTGCCGACCAACCCGACGCCCGGCAGCCCTTCGACCAGCGTCGGCGACTCTAGTTCGTCGGTGAGTTCCTCCGCGAGGACGCGAATGCGTGCCATACGTGAACATGGTCTCCCGGGCGAGGTAAATCCGACGGGCGAATGCGTCGCCATCGGCCGACTGGACGGCGCGACTGGTTCGGCCGGTCGTTTTCCGGCGACGACGCCAACGAAGCCGGCGACTCCGACGACGCCGACGACTCCGAAACCGACAAGCGCGCCCCCGCGGAATCGAGTGTCATGAACCCGCTCCAGCGGTACGCGCCGCTCGTGGACGACGAGGAGGCCTTTTTCGCGGCCTGCGAGCGGCCGCTTCCCTCCGTCGTCCGCGTCAACACCATCAAGACGACGGTGGCGCGCGCCCGCGAGGCGCTCGACGACGAGGGCGTCGCCTACGAACCGACCGACTGGCACCCCGGCGTCCTGAAACTCGAAGACAGCAGTCCGGGGACGAACTGGCCGTACTTCCACGGCTGGCTCCACGGCCAAGAGGAGGTGTCGGCGCTCCCGGCTATCGCCCTCGACCCGCAGCCGGGCGAGCGCGTCTGGGACACCTGCGCCGCGCCGGGGTCGAAGACGACCCAGATTGCCGCCATGATGGACGACGAGGGCGTCCTCGTCGGCAACGACAACAACCTCGGGCGGCTGTCGGCGCTCCGCCACAACGCCGAGCGCCTCGGCGTGACCAACCTCGTCGTGTCGAATCAGGACGCCCGAAACTTCTCGATGAAGCCCTTCGGAGAGCGGACCCCGGAGCAGTCCGGGTCGTTCGAGCAGTTCGACCGCGTCCTCGTCGACGCCCCGTGTTCCTGCGAGGGCACCTGCCGGAAGAACCCCGACGTGCTCGACGAGTGGACGATGAACCACGTCAAAAGCGTCGCCGGCATCCAGAAAGGCATCCTCCGGCGCGCCGTGCAGGTGACGAAAGCCGGCGGCACCGTCGTCTACTCCACGTGTACCTTCGCGCCCGAGGAGAACGAGGCCATCCTCGACTTCGTCCTCGAACGGGAGGACTGCGAGGTCGTCGAGTGGGACGTGCCTGACGGCTTCGAGACCGCGCCCGGCATCACCGAGTGGGAGGGCGACGAGTACGACCCGTCGGTGACCAAGGCCCGCCGCGTCTACCCGCACCACAACGACACGGGCGGCTTCTTCACCGCCAAACTGGAGGTGACCGCATGAGCGACGACACTGCCCCCGACGAGAACTGGGGCCAGCAGTTCGACCGCCTGCCGCCGACGGCCGACGACCGTGTCGTCGAGGGGCGGCCCTCCCGCGAAGAGGTCGTCGACTGGTGGGAAGAGCGGTTCGGCGTCGACCCCGCCGTCTTCGACGGCTACACGTTCTGGGAGAAAGGCGCGGGCAAGATTTGGGCGTTCCACGGCGAGGTCGTCGACCCAATCAAAGTCGAGGGACTGGGAATGCGAATCCTTCGGACCCGCCAGCGCCACTGGAAGCCCTCGACCAACGCAGTCCAGCGGTTCTGCGGCGACGCGACCAAGAACGTTATCGAACTGAGTCCGGGCGAGGCGAAGGCGTTCGTCAACGGCCACGACCAACAACTCGACTGGTGGGAGGGCGACTGGGGCTACCTCACCGCCGCCCACGAAATCGCCGGCGAACTGGAACCCCTCGGCGTCGGCCTCTACCTCCACGGAGAACTCCGCTCGACGGTCCCGAAGGGTCGGCAAGAAGAACTCGTCAAACTCGACTGAGCGGTTCGGGGTCGCCCCCCGAGACTACTTCTCTCTGACCGTCCCGCCGGTCAGCCCCTCCCACTCGACCCGGTAGCCGAGCCGCGAGAGGACCGCACTCGCGTCGTCGAGGCCGCGGTCGTCGAGAACGGATTCGACCGCCGACAGCGACATCCCCGACTCGATTTCCCCGGCGAGCGCGTCGAGGACGGCAGGCCGGACCAGCGTTCGCCCGACGAGTTCGTGTTCGGGAAAGGCCACGTCGTCGAGGGCATCGACCGAGACGCCGCGGGCGGCCGCGAGGTCGGACAGGGTGACCACGTCGTCGTCCGGCGCGAGTTCGGCGGGGAGCGACGAGGCCGCGTCGGCGACGAGGTCGGACTCGTAGCCGCGCAGCACGTCCACCACGTCTTTCACGCGCACGGACCCGGCGTAGGGGACGACCCGGTGGTCGCGGGCGGCGATTTCCTCGCCGACGCCGAGCGACTCGTCCACGGCGACGACGAGTTCCACGTCCTCCACGTCGGCGAGTTGGCCCAGTTTCTTCTCGACGTACTCGGGCGTCCAAAAGCCCATAATCTCGAAGAAGACGCGGAAGTCGGCGTGCGCGTAGTCGAACGCGAAGTCGGGAATCATCACGCTCGTCCCCGTTTCGAGGGGTTCCGGCTCCCGGACGAGCGACCAGTCGAAGTCGAGGCCGCGGAAGCGGGCGGCGAAGTCGGCCTCCACGCCGCTGTCGAAACCGGGTTCGGCCATCGGTTCGACGCCGGGGACCGACACGTCGTCGCTCGTGAGCGTCAGTTCGCGCTCGGTCCCGCGGTCGTCGATGGTCGCCACGAGCCGCCAGTCGCCAGCGGTCGCGACCGACCGGAGCAGGCGGGCGAAGGCGGTTCCGTAGCGTCTGGTCCGCTGAAACAGCGCGTCGGGGCCGGTGACGACGACCTCGCGGCCGGCGTCGGTCTTCCGGACCTCGTACATCAGCCGGAGGCGTTTGACAGCCGAGACGACGGCCTTCGGGTCGGAGCTTCGGACTCGGACCTCGGTGGCGTCGAACAGGGCGGTCTGGGCGAGCGAGAGGTTGTACTGCGCGAGCAGTTCATCGGGCGTCCACCGGGGGTCGAACTCGGCGAGCACCTGTTCGACCTCGCGGTCGGCGGTCAGCGACTCGTCGACCGCGTCAGGCGACGACCCGAGCGAGGACGCCGCGCGGTCGAGGGCCGCGGCCCGCTCCTCGTCGGTCGTCACGCCG
>NZ_JAMYJY010000175.1:0-3910 GCF_024136985.1 Haloferax sp. AB510 | reverse complement strand
AGTGAACGCCCTAACGGGCGTCCTCAGAACGCTTCGCGTTCTGATGGGCTGCACGTCTATCTGCTCAATTGCTTTGTGCTCTGAGTTGGTGATTCGTTTGGAAATCAGGTAGTTCACGCCAAGGTTCGAGAGGGTTTGAAACACCCGCACCGAGTCGAATTCGCGGTCGCACAGCACCATCTCGATAGGAACGTGTTCTTTCGCTTGACGGACAAATCGCCGGACAATACGGTGGGTTCGATTCGGCGGATTGTTGTCCCACCCCGAACTTTCACGAACCGGTTCAACAGCCAGGATGAGCAGAGCGTTCTGCCCAATGATCGAAAGGGTAGCGGGCTTGAACGCCCGCCCCTCACCCACCGTCTTTCACCCTACTGACCATCGACACTCCTTCGATATCACCGAAGTAGGGTACTGTGGTAATGTCGAGTACGATGGATCGCTTGGGATATCCGTAACACATACTATTCGTGCTACCGATGGTCAAGTCGAATGCAACCAGTTCGCATAGACGGTGTTGGGCTTACACCGCTGGGTGTACATCCGAATAGAACCGGACGAGAACTATTTGCCGAGGCCGCGGATAGAGCGTTTCAGGACGCCGATGTCCCGCGTGACGACGTAGACTTCCTCTGTCTCGGGAACTTCGTGGGCGACGTAGCGGAACAACAGGGCCATCAGGGGCCGTTGATGGCAGATGCCGCTGGGGTCTCGGTACCTGCAACCCGCTTCGAAAACGCATGCGCATCGGGAGGTTTTGCCATCCGTGGGGCAGTCCAAGCGATTCAGAACGACAACGCGGATGTCGTTCTCGTCGGGGGCGTCGAGAAGCTGACTAACCTCGGTACCGGTGGTTCGACAGAGGCACTCGCAATGGCTGCTGACGACCTCTTCGAGAGCCGTGTTGGGCTGACGTTTCCAGGCGCCTACGCCCTCCTCGCCAGAGCTTACTTCGAGGAACATGGTGGGTCTCGCGAGGACTTGGCTGCAATCTCGGTGAAAAACCACGCGAACGCCGTGGACAACGAGTACGCTCAGTTTCGACACGAGGTTTCGGTCGACGACGTCCTTGACGCGCCGACCATCGCCGACCCGCTCGGACTGTACGACGCGTGTCCAGTGACAGACGGTGCAGCAGCCGCAATTCTCGTCAGTCAAGAGTACTCAGAAACACACGGAGTGGATGCGCCAGTCGCGGTCACTGGTTCAGGTCAAGGAGGAGACACACTCGCCTTACAAGACCGGGACAAACTCACTCGAACACCCGCTGCAGAGTGGGCGGCCGAACGAGCGTACGACGAAGCAGACATTACGCCCACCGATGTCGACATCGCAGAGGTACACGACTGTTTCACCATCGCAGAGGTGCTCGCCATCGAGGCACTCGGGTTCTACGAACCGGGGACCGGAATCTCGGCGGCAGCGAATGGCGAAACCACCGTCGATGGTCGACTCCCAGTGAACCTCTCCGGTGGGTTAAAAGCCAAGGGCCACCCGGTGGGTGCAACCGGCGTCGCCCAACTCGTCGAACTGACTCGACTACTTCGTGGTGACCATCCGAAGAGCGACGACGTTTCCGACGCTCGCGTCGCCGTCGCCCACAATGCGGGTGGAACCGTGGCGAGTGCAGTCGTCCACGTCGTGGAGGTAGATACATGAGCGACGATGTTTCGAACGGCGACCACGCGACGTGGCTGGATGCCATCGAATCGGACGATGGCTTCTATCTCGAGTGTCCGAACGGCCACGCGTGGATTCCCCCTCGCCGAGTCTGCAAGACGTGTGGTTCCGAGACGCTCGACAGAGTGCCCCTCTCGACGACCGGCCGTATCGTGACGTACACCGAGATTCACGTTCCTGCGCCGCGGTTCGAACACAGAGACAGGGTCGTGGTCGCCATCGCAGATTTCGGTGGTGTATCCATCACTGGCCGCCTCGACGATGCGGCTACCGAATCTATCGAACAGGGGACTGCCGTCGAACTCGACGTGGAGCAATCCGCATCGACAGACGAACGTATCGTCACGTTCCATCCAAGGTGAATATCATGAACGAACACACGGCAGACGTGCGAGAGCGAATTTTCAGCGAAGAATCGGTCGCCGCGGGCTCGGCGTTCGTGTCGAAATTGACCTCTCCCGTCGGCGACGTCGCGGTGGGGCCACGGTCGAACCTCTGGCTGTTCGTCTGTCTGCGAGGTGACGGCGGTTCGACGACGGTTGGCGAAAAGAGCAGCGTCTAGGGGTTTTCGATGCTCCACGGAGTGACCATCGGTGACGAGGTGACCGTTGGACACAACGTCGTCGTCGATTACGCCACCGACGGAGACCACGTACTCGTCGGGATGCAGAGCGCGGTTCTCCGTGGTGTGACAGTCAAATCGAACAGCATCATCGTTGCTAGGGAATCATCTTCTAGGGCCAGACGGTTCCAAAGGCCACCTCACCTGCGGTGCACCAGCGAAGACCAAGTCTCTTACTGACGGCCAGCACGACGAAAACGCCCACGTTCACGACGTTGAACTCGGCCGGTCCTACAAGGAGACGGGACGTTTCGAGTAGTCGCTAACTGTCCGGCAGCGGTCCGAAGAGACGCCACTTTTGGGGACCCCACGTGACGCTCTTTCCCGATATTTTATATCGGAAGCGGTCAGACACTCTGGTACGCGAAACCATGCCAGCCGAACCTCTAGAAGAGACATCAGTAGTGCACGAACCGTCGGACGAGTTCGTCGAGTCGACGAACGTCTGGCAGTTCATGCATGAGTACGACATCGACGACTACAACGACCTCGTCGAAACGACGAACGGCGACATCGAGTGGTTCTGGGACGAACTCGTCGACTACCTCGACATCGAGTTCTACGAGGTCTACGACCGAGTCAGAGACGACAGCGACGGACCGCAGTTCTCTAAATGGTACCCCGGCGGGACAATGAACGTCGCCCATAACGTCGTCGACAGGCACGCCACCGCTGACAGCGAGACGCGTAACAAAATCGCGACCATCTGGGAGAGCGAACAGGGCAACGTCCGTGAAGTGACCTATCACGAACTCCACCGGCAGTCGAACAAGGTGGCAAACGCACTCGAAGAGCGTGGTATTGAGACGGGTGACACCGTCGGTCTGTACATGCCGATGGTCCCCGAAGTCGTGTCCATCCTCTACGGTTGTTTCAAAGTAGGTGCGATTGCCGTTCCCATCTTCTCTGGGTTCGGTGTCGATGCAACCGCGACCCGCATCGCCGACTCCGAATGTTCGGTGCTCTTCACGGGCGACGGGTTCTCGCGTCGTGGGAGCGAGATTACGCTCAAGGGGTCCGCAGATAACGCCATCGCCGAAGCGGGCCACGTAGAGCACACTATCGTCTTCGACCGACTCGGGGCCGATATCCCGTGGACCGACGAACGCGACGAGTGGTGGGACGACGCCGTGGAGTCACAAAACGATACGTACGAGACGAAGGAACTTGACGCGAATCAGGAGTCGATGCTGCTGTACTCGTCGGGGACGACGGGCACCCCGAAGGGAATCGTCCACACACACGCGGGCGTGCAGATGCAGACGGCCAAGGAGATTTACTTCGGGTTCGACCACAAGCCCTCGGACCGATTCTTCTGGGTATCGGACATCGGGTGGATGATGGGCCCGTGGATGCTCATCGGGAACCACACCTTCGGGGGGACCATCTTCATGTACGAGGGCGCGCCCGATTACCCGAATCCGGACCGATTCTGGGAGATGATAGACTGCCACGGCCTCACCACCTTCGGTATCTCGCCCACCGCGATTCGCGCCCTCCGGAAGTACGGTGACGACTGGGTCGACTCCCACGACCTCTCTTCGCTCAGACTACTCGGGTCGACCGGCGAACCGTGGGACCCCGAGTCGTGGATGTGGTTCTACGAGA
>NZ_JAMYJY010000174.1:0-3992 GCF_024136985.1 Haloferax sp. AB510 | reverse complement strand
GGTCGCCGCGAATCGCGACCGCGACGGTGCCGGGTGCGAGCGTCGGCCCGAGGCCGGCCGCGCGGCTGCCGAGCGCGAGATACGACACCTCGGTCCCCGTGGGTTCGAACTCCACGTCGACGTGGCCGACGCCGTGGTCGTCCTTGATGCGCGTCGCGAGTCGGTCGCGGAGTTCGGCCTCGCTGAGCCGCCGGGGGAACAACAGCGTCTTCCCGCTCAGTTGGGTCTTGACGCTCTCGCCGACCGGGTCGTACCCCTCGATGTCACCGATGTCCTCGGGGAGCGTCACCGACGTGACACGGCCGACGGTCCGAACGAGCCGACTCACGTCGGTGTCGAGTTCCTTCGCGCCCGCGACGGCGAACACGTCCGTCGCGAGTCGGTCGCCGGCGACGCGGCCGACCGGCGCGATGAGCGCCCCGCCGGCGAGCGACCCGATGTTGAAAAGCACGGTGTCCAGTTGGAACACCTCGGTCTCGCTGCCGGTGGTGAACGCGCCGAACAGGCCGATAGTGTTCAGGTAGAGCGCGACGACCGCGCCGCCGAACAGCACCGCCAGCGCCCGCGGGATTATCTCGCGGGTGTACCAGCGGTAGAGTAGCGAGGCGATCGCCGAGACGATGAACGCGCCGACGACGAGGCCGATGAGCCGGAGGACCTGCGGGACGAGCGCGTCGTCCGCGGCCGGAATCGACACCTGCCCGGCGGTCGCCGACTGCCCGACTGCCGCGAACAGGTCGGCGACGGGGGCGAGCAATGCCGACATCACGCGACCGCCCCCTCGAAGGCAGTTAGGTCGCTTCTCGACCCGACCGCGTAGAGCGTATCGCCCGCGGAAACCGCTTGGTCACCCCGCGGCGCAATCGTCCAATCCCCGCCGTGGCGGACCGCGAGGACCGCGACGCCGTAGGTGTCCCGGACGCCGGCGTCTCTGAGCGTCACGCCGTCGAGCGGTCCCTCTGCCCCGACCGAGAGCCGCGAGAACCGCTTGCCGGCGCGGCGAAGTAAGGAGACGAGTTCGAACTCCCGCCGGACGCCGCGGGAGGTGACGACGAAGCGCTCCACGTCGTTCCCGAGGAGCGATTCGACCTTGCCTCGGTCGACCGCGAGCGTAACGCGACCCTCGCCGCCGACGGCCGTCGGCGCGCGCGGCGCGGCCTTCGGAGCGTCCGCGTCGTCCGCGTCGTCCTCGTCAGGTTCGCTCGGGGCCTCGACGACCGACTTCGACCCCGGCGACGCTCGCCGAGACGGTTTCGGTGCCGCCGTCGGTGACGACGACCACCTCGTCGCCCTGCGCGAGCCCCGTCGGAACGAGCGCCGTCACCGACACCGCGCGCTTGCCCGCGGGCAGACGCTTTGAGAGGCCGCCGACCGGGGCCGCCGCGGAGACGGTCGCGCGGGCTCGCTCGTCGATTCTGACCTCGACGGCTGCGAGGTCGAACTCGTTTTGGAGGCGGTCGGCGAACCGCGATTCGAGCTCCACGAGCGGGATGTCGGCGGGGAACGTCCACTCGCCGTTTCGGATACTGGTGCGGATGTCGAGCGGGACCGGCGGGTAGCCTTCGATGTCGCCGACCTCGCCGGTGACGGTGACGCTGACCTGTCCGCGGCCGCCGACGAGTTCGACCACGTCGGTCGAGAGCGTCCGCTCTGTGAGCTTTCGCAGCGACATCTTCCGCGGGATGTCGTTGGCGAAGGCATCACCGCGGTTGTGTGCGTACAGCGCCCCCATCAGGACGACCAACAGCGCGACGGTCAGCCTGACCTGGTTGTCCGACTGCGTAATCGATGGGTCGGCAAGCGCCATGAGGCCGCCGCTCGCGCCCGCGATGGCGACGCTGAGAACGACGACGGCGAGGCCCGGAACGGTGACGCCGGTGACGTAGCGGAAGCCGAAGCCGAGGAGCCACGCGACGGCGGCCGGCACGAGCCCCGTGAGTATGCCGAAGTACAGCCCGTAGACGACTTCGACGGGGAGTGAAGCCATGGACCGGTACACTCGCCGACGGAATAAAGACGTGACGACGCGCACGTGACGGACCGATACCCGACCGTTTTTGCCCTCGGGCGCCAGAACTGGGAGAGACATGGCTTCGGTACGCGAGTGGGTCGGTGCCCGCGCGACGATTGGGACGGTGTTCCTCGCCGCCGTCCTGTCGGTCGCCATCGGCATCCTCAACATCAGCTCCCCGGTCACCGGTGGCGTGTTGGCACCGTACATTCCGGAAGCGGTCCGCATCACCGCCGGCTTCACCGGGACGCTGACGGGCTTTTTGCTCCTCGCGAGCGTCTTCGGGCTCCGTCGACGCTACCGCGCCGCCTGGTACTCGACCGCGGTGTTGCTCCCGGTGACCGCCGCGCAGGGACTCATCCAGTCACCGGAACGGGCTGCACCCCTCGTCGGCCTCTCGCTTATCAGCCTCGCGCTCCTGCTTTTCAACCACAGGGCGTTCGACCGCGACCTCGACCTGACGGCGACGCAGCTGTCGGCGCTGCTCGCCATCGCGGGCGCACAGACCTACGCGACCGCCGGGGCGTGGGCGCTCAGAGAGCAGTTCAACGGCATCGACACGCTGTTCGACGCGTTCTACTACGGCGTCGTCACCGGCAGTACGGTCGGCTACGGCGACATCACGCCGCAGACCGCCATCGCAAAGCTGTTCGGCATCTCGGCGCTGTTGCTCACGGTGGCGACGTTCGCCGTGGCGCTCGGTGTCCTGCTCACGCCCGCAATCGAAGCCCGACTCACCAAAGCACTCGGACGTATGACCGAATCACAACTCGACATCCTGGAGAACCACGTCCTCGTCCTCGGCTACGGGGAACTGACCGAACCGATTCTCGAAGAACTCGGCGACCGCGCCCGCGTCGTCATCGTCACGCCCGACGAGGGCCGCGCCAAGCGCCTCACCGACCGCGGCTACGACGTGGTCACGGACGACCCGAGCGACGAGGAGTCGCTCCAGCGAACCCGCGTTGACGCCGCCCGCTCGGTCGTCGTCGCCACCAACAACGACGCCGAAGACGCGCTGGCAATCCTCACGGCGCGACAGCTCAACCCCGACGTGCACATCGTCGCGGCGGCGACTCAGCGGGAAAACGAGCGAAAGCTCCGACGCGCCGGGGCCAACACCGTCATCAGCCCGGCGGCGCTCGGCGGCCACTTCCTCGCCGAGTCCGCCGTCGGCGGGAGCGGCCTCGAGACCATCGAAGAACGCCTGCTCGACGAGAAACCCGACGACCCGTCCGTGGACGGGACCGACGAAACGAACGGAGCGGGCGAGACCGACGGGACCGACGAAACGAACCGCTCGTAAACACAACCGACTCCGGCTCTACTGGTGGCCGCTCAATGCCCGCGGTCGAACACCGCAACGTCGCAGTCTATCTCGCGGATGCGCTCGAACGTCGGCGGCGAGATGAACCGCGAGGCGGGCGACCGGTCGCCGCTGGAGCCGAGCACCACGAGGTCGTAGGTGGCGGCGTTCGAGGCGATGAAGCTAGTCACGTCGGAGCGGGCGACCCGCGTCTCGATGTTTCCGTCCGCCGTCTCGACCAGATTGGCGAGTTTCGACTCCGCGGGCCGGCGCTCGACCTCGGAAGAGATACAGGTCGTGACGCTCACGCTCCCGGTCTTTCCGGCGAGGCGAGTCGCGAAGTCTATCATCGCGTGGGCGGCGTCGCCCGGCCGCGAGACGAGCACGAGGATGCGCCGCCAGCGGTAGGTCTCGCCGGTCGAGCGGAACGCCACGGTGTCGTACGAGCCTCCGAACAGGCCGCGGACGTAGTCCGAAAGCAGGCCGCGGTCCTCCTCGTACGGGGTCACTACGAGGTCGGAGTTGGTGCTCGCCGCGGCCTCGGTCGTCGCGGTCAACGGGTCGCCGCGGGCGACGGCGACCTCGACGGGCACGCCCAGTCGGGTCCGCAGTTTGTGCGCGCAGGATTCGAGGCGCTCGACCGACGCGTCGGCGTCGGTGTCGAGTCCGCCGCCG
>NZ_JAMYJY010000173.1:0-4051 GCF_024136985.1 Haloferax sp. AB510 | reverse complement strand
TCCGAGAAGCCGCGGGCTTCGAGGCGCGATTCGAAGCCGGCGCTCGCGCGCTTGACGACCAGTTTCGTCAGCGCCTTCGACGGCGGCGTGTGCGGCCGGATTTCGAGGCGGCTGGCGAACAGAAAGCGCCACGGGCCATCGGCGGTCGCCGGGACGCGCTCGCGAATGGCGGCGTCCTCGTAGACGACGGTCCGGGCGACGACGCTGACGGGGCCGAGTTCGAACGGGCGGTCCGTCGCGTCGCTGACGCGGACCCACCCGTCGAGCGGCGGGAGCGTCGGCGGGGCGAGCGCGTCGGCCATGCCCCGCGTTACGGACGGAGGGCTGAAAAAGGCGAGTCGCTCAGTGGTCGTCTTCGCGCCACTTGTGGTCGCACTCGACGCAGGTGAAGAAACGCGTCTCGGACTCGTCGGCGGAGCGAATCTGCTTCATCTCGTAGCGCGCCACGTCGTGGCCGCACTTCGGACAGATGGTCTTCGTCGTCGGGCCGATGTCGGCGTTGTCCACGTCGGACATGTCGACGACCTCGCTGGACTCTTGGCCCTCGGTCGTGACCATGGACTTCTCCTTTTCGCTGTCGCGCGCTTTCTCGTGGCCGTTCGGACAGACCCAGACGCCGTCTTGCGGCGTCATCAGGGACCCGCAGTCGTCGCAAAACTCCATGATAGTACGTCCTACCGCTTGAAGGACTTAAGCGTCAGGATTGCGACGCGCTCGCGGGGTGAGCGCTGAAAAAAGCCGGTGTCGAACGAGCGGCTCAGGCGTCGCCGTCGGACTGCCCCGGTTCGCCGAGCGCCTCGATGGGCATCGCGTTGTTCAGTTCGTAGTACAGGTCCTTCGCGTCGGCGAACTCGGCCGTAAGGCAGTTCCCGACCAACTCGCCGAGGTCGGCGTTCCCGTCGGCCATGAGCACCGTCACACCGTCGAGGGAGGCCGCGGCGTCCCGGCGCGAGACCGGGTACGAGAGGTCTTCGAGGAGGGATTCGACGCGGCCGAGCGTGATGATTTCTGTCACGATTATTCATTATACATGCAGCGCCTTAGCAGTTGCAGGAGCCGTGCTAGCACGGCTACGGCGGAGGGGAATCGGGGCTGAGTTACCGATTACGCCGTCAAAAAGGAGCTTCCCGCCCGTTTCCTATTCGAAGTCGGGGTCGCGCTTGTCGAGGAAGGCGTCCATCCCCTCGCGCTGGTCGTGGGTACCGAACAGGCCGCTCCAGACGCGGGCCTCGAAGTCGAGCGCGGCGTCTCGCGGCGCATCGTGGGACATGTTGATGGCGGCTTTCGCGCCCGCGAGGGCGTGCCGCGGCTTCGACGCGAGGTCCGCGGCGAGTTCCTCGACGTGCGAGTCGAGTTGGTCGTGAGCGACGACCTCGCCGACGATGCCGTACTCGTGGGCGTCGCTGGCGTCGATGCGCTCGCCGAAGAAGATGAGTCGCCGCGCGACTTCGTCGCCGACGAGCGCCGGCAGGCGGACGCTCCCACCCCAGCCGGGCATGATGCCGAGGTCGATTTCAGTCTGGCCGAGCAGCGCGCGCTCGGAGGCGACTCGGAGGTCGCACGCCAGCGCGAACTCCATGCCGCCACCGAAGGCGTAGCCGTTGATGGCTGCGACGGTCGGCGCGGGGAACTCCTCCAAGCGCGTCGCGATGCGGTGGCCCTGCTCGGCGTACGCCTGCGCGGCGGGCGACCCGATGTCCTTCATGTAGCTGATGTCCGCGCCCGCGATGAACGCCTTCTCGCCCGCGCCGGTGAGGACGACCACCCGCGCGCCGCCGTCTTCGGCCTCGTCGAGGGCGTCTTCGAGCGCGTCGAGTGTGTCCGCGTTGAGCGCGTTCATCTGCTCGGGGCGGTCGATGGTAATGGTCGCCACGTCGCCGTCCCAGTCGAGTTGGAGGGTGTCCCAGCTCATAGTCGAGCCGACGCAAGGGACAGGGATAATAATTAACGTTTGCTGGTCGTGCTGAAGAATCCAGAACAACGTTATACCCCCTCCGTCGAATCCACCGATATGACGCTCTCCGACGAGGCGAAAGAACGCCTCGCCGACATCGTCCGGCTCCAGCCGACGAAGAACAAGGAGTTACAGAACCGCTGGGACCTCGAAAGCGGGAGCGAAGTCCACCGCTACCTCGAATCCGAGCTGAAAGACTACTACTACCGCGACGACAACAGCCTCATCCGCGCGACGGCCGAGGCCGCCGAACTCGTCGGCGTCGAACCCGGCGTCGAGGGCGACGATGAGGCCGAATCCGTACCGAGCGTCATCCGCGTTCCCTCGCTCGAAGCCCGCGTCTTCGAGGTCGTCGCCGGCCCCGACGAGCGCTCCGAGAGCGTCGTCAGCGTCCTCAACAAGCTCCGAGACGAGTTCGACATCGACCCCGACGTGGACGACGTGCGCCGGGCGCTCCAGAGTCTCCGTCGCAAGGGCGTCATCGAGGTCGTCTACCGGACCGTCCCCACGTTCCGCCTCGCCGTCGAGCGCGACGAGGTCGACGTGGAAGTCGTCTAATCGCCCGTTTCCGCGGTCGCTACGCTCGCCGCTCGAACACCAGCGCGTAGTGGTACGGCGGGATGTCGATTTCCGCCGTCACCGCGAGGTCGGTCGCGTCCTCGACTATCGCTGCAGTCTCCTCGGGACCGAGTCGCAGGTCAGTCGGGGGGCCCCGGGGCTCGCCGGCCACGGTCGTCTCCGACCGGGGGAGGGGCCGCCAGTTGACGACGACGAACCGACCGTCGTCGGCGAGGACCGACGCGACTTCCGTCAGGAACTCGTCGCGGTCGTCGACCCCGTGGAATGCGTTCGCGAACAGCGCCACGTCGACGGGGTCCGAGAGGTGCGTCGATAGCTCGCGGGCGTCGCCGCGGACCGTCACCACGTTGTCGATGCGCTGCTGGTCGGCGAGGTGTTCGAGTTCCGCGACCAGTCCGTCGTCGAGATCGACCCCGTACACCGGGGCTGGCGCGACGATTCGCGCCGCCGGTAACGCGAAGTAGCCGTTTCCACAGCCGATTTCGACGACGGTGTCGCCCGACGACAGCCCGAGTTCCCGAAGCGTCTCGCCCGGTGTCGGCCAGAGCTTTCCCCACCAGTCCCAGTCCGGCAGGCTCGTGTTCTGGAATCGTTCCATACCGGTCGGTCAGAGAGGCTCGAATTTAGGCGTTCTCACTACCGCGTTCGGCGCGGTCTCTGGCGCGTTCGCGCCGCGCCTCCAGAATCCGACGCACGCCCTTGCCGGGGCCGCCCTCGATAGGCCAGCCCTTCATCCGCCACGACGGCGGCTCGGGCTCGAACGACGGACACGAGTGGGCGCACTCGCGCTGGCTCTGATAACAGTCTTTTGCGGCGCACCGCGGGACGAGCGCCCGGCCGCGCCGGTCGAGTTCGAAGTGCCGGCAGTCGGGTCGCATCGTGTCCACGTAGTTCCGCCAGCCGCGGTCGTAGGCGCGCTCGGCGAGGACGAGTCGCCGCCGGGCGTCGGCCGGGTCGGGCGAGAGCGAACTCGGGTGCCACAGCACCTCCGCCGAGTCGCCGTCGACGCCGAGGATGCCGACTTCGACCGGCAGGTCCTCCAACAGGGCGGGTTCGACCCGCCGACCCGTCACCTCGGTGGCGACCCAGACCTCGTCGGCGAGCGCCCGCGACACATCGTGTTCGAGTTGGTCGGCGAGCGCGCGGGCGGCGCTGGCGTCGAGGTCAGGCTTGTTCTCGATGGCGACGACGCGCTCGACCCAGTCGGGGTACGGCGCGGTCCGCCGGTACTCGACGCGATTCCGCGAGCCGCGGCGCTTTTGGACCAGTCCGAGCCCTGCGGCGCGGTGGACCGCCGGCACGACGTGTCGCCACGGGAAGTCGGGTTCGGGAATGGCGTCTCGGTACCACGCCCACTCGGCGGGCGCGTGGCGGACGACGCGCAAGAGGTCCGAGTCGAAGCCGTCGGTCGAGAGGGCGCGCCGGGCGGCGAACGCCTCGGGGTCGACCTCCACGACGACGGTGTCCCAGCGGCGCTCTCGGGTGCCGAGCTGTCGGGCGACGAACGCGGGGCGCGGG
>NZ_JAMYJY010000172.1:0-4083 GCF_024136985.1 Haloferax sp. AB510 | reverse complement strand
CGCCGGCCGTCGGCCGCGGCGGTCCGAAGCCACCGCTCGAAGGCGTCGTCGTCGGTGCCGGCGGGTGCCGGAAGCACGGAGACGGTCGGGTCGGTCGGATGCGACTGGACAGCGGGCTCGCAGATGGTGCCATCCGAGACGGCGTCCGCCGAGCGTTTGACGCCGGCCATCGCGTGGAGGTTCGGCATGTCTCTGTCGGCGTCGACGGCGAGCACCGGGCCGTCGAGCGCGCTCGCCAGTCCGAGGGTCGTGGTGGTCTTGCCGCTGCCGCCCTTGCCGCCCGCGATTGCCAACATAGCCGAGGCTGGCCCCGGCTTGGTACTTGAACCTGCGGCGAAAACGAGTCGCGTCGAGCCGAGTTCAGTCGTTACAGCAACCGCCGGCCTCGCCGCCGAAGTCGACCGCCAACGGCTCCGAGATGGCCTCGTTAATCTTCTCCAACTCGCCGACGAGTTCGGCCTGCGCGAGGAGGTACTCCTCCATGACGGGTTCGGAGTGAAGCTCCTCCTGTGCCGCTTGGACTTTCTGGAGCCCCTCTTGGGTCGCTTCGCCCATCTGGCGAGCCACGTTGAACTCCTCGCGGAGCTGGTTGAACTCCGTGATGAGTTCCTGCACGTCGTCGTCGGCTTCGACGGCGGCCTTCGCCTCCTCGTAGGCTTCGTACTTCGGATGGTCGGCGATGGCTTCGCCGAGTTCGCGCCCGAGTTCTTCGAGCCGCGTCGTCTGCGTGCTCATAGCCGCGCGTTGGGGTGCGAGCGGTTTCAACCTGCCGAACGGGGAAGGAGAGTCGTCGAGCGGTCGCCCCCGTTGAGGGTTCAGACGTGGGACTCGACGAACGCGACCACGTCCTGCAGTTCGTCCGGGCTGACGCCGTGAGGCGCGCCGTAGAGGTTTGCAGTCACGTCCGCGCCGAGGTCACGGAGGCGCTCGGCCGCGCGTTCGACCCGCGAGGCCGGGATGATTTGGTCCATCGACCCGCCGCCGACGAACACCGGCTTGCCGGCGATGCCGTCGGGGTCGAGGTCGGCGTGCGAGTCCGCGAGATAGCCGTGGAGCGCGACGACCCACGCGTAGTCGTCGGGGTCGTCGAGGAGGAGCGACAGGCTGGTAATCGCGCCCTGACTGAAGCCGAGGAGGCCGATTCGGTCGGGGTCGATGTCGTACGCCTCGACCGCGCCGGCGATGGCCTCGCGGACGAGGTCCCGCGAGCGCTCGAACTGCTCGGCGTGGGGCTGGCTCTGGTGGAGGCCGCCCTCCGAGAGGTCGAGTTCGTACCACGTGTAGCCGCCCTGCAGGCGGTCGGGCGCGCGGAGGCTCACGACGTGGACGTGGTCGGGGAACTCCTGTGCGATAGACAGGAGGTCCTGTTCGTTCGAGCCGCGGCCGTGGAGCAGGACGACGGCGGGAGCCGGGCCGTCGCCCGGTTCCGACGGTTCGACGTGGACGTGTTCGAGGGGGATGTCGGACATGGACGGCGGTAGGCCGCGGCGAGTCTTGAATCCCCGAGTGACGAGAGGGTAACCGGGTGACGCCGTCGCCGACCCCGCACCGTCGTTCCGTGCGCGTGCGGGTGTGTGACGCTCGTTCGTGGGGAAGCGCGGTGGTTAAACGGCTCCGTCCGCAACGATGGGGCAATGAGTCAGGACGCCACCTCGGAGGGAGACCTTCGAAACACCGGGATGTCGCTCAAGCACGACCGGGAGTGGGACTACGAACTCGAACAGATCGTCGAAGCCATCGAGGAGCGCGACGCCAAGCGCGTCGGCCTCCAGTTCCCCGAGGGACTGAAGCGCCGCGGCCCGGCGGTCGCCGACGACCTCCGAGCGCTCTGCGACGACGACGTGACGTTCATGCTCTCCGGCCAGCCGTGTTACGGCGCGTGCGACCTCGACACTTACCTCATGCGGCGGACCGACGTGTTCGTCCACTTCGGCCACTCGCCGATGAAGGAGTCGGACAAAATCATCTACGTCCCGCTGTTCTCCAACGTCGACCCCTTCCCCATCATGGAGGACGCGCTCGACGACATCGAGGGCGACGAGGTCGGTCTCGTCACCACCGCCCAGCACATGAACCGCTTCGAGGACATGTGCGACTGGCTCGAAGAGCGCGGCTACACCGTCCAGACCCGCAAAGGCGACGACCGCCTCACCTACGAGGGACAGGTCCTCGGCTGCAACTACGCCTCCGCGGACATCCCGGCGGACGACGTGCTCTACGTCGGCGGCGGCAAGTTCCACCCGCTCGGCCTCGCGATGGAACACCCCGACAAGAACGTCGTCATCGCCGACCCCGTCAACAACGTCGTCACCATCGCCGACACGCGGAAGTTCATGAAACAGCGCTACGCCTCGGTCCACAAGGCGATGGACGCCGAGAAGTGGGGCGTCATCTTCTGTACGAAAATCGGCCAGGGTCGCATGGAAATCGCCGAGAAGATTCTGGAGGACAACGAGAACGCCTACCTCATCACGATGGACGAGGTGACGCCCGACCGGCTCCGGAACTTCGACATGGACGCGTTCGTCAACACCGGCTGTCCGCGCATCACGACCGACGACGGCCCGCGGTTCCACAAGCCGATGCTCACGCCGCAGGAGTACCGCATCGCCGTCGGCGACGAACCCCTCGACTCCCTCGAATTCGACACGTTCCACGGCACCTGGTAACCCGAGACGCACCACGACAGCCGGTACCCCGAAACTCCCGGTGAGCGCCCCCGGCCGCTACCAGCGCGTCGCTCTCGCGACGCCGCCGCGGGTTGCGTCCTGTTTCGACTCTCTCGTCTCGCTTCGTACGTATTCGATCTCCTGACAGTCAATCCAGAATACCTATACGAGTCGCCATTCGACCGACACGTATGGTCCCTCCACGAACACGAACCGCTCTCCTGAGCCTGCTCGGCGTCCTCGCACTCGCGGGAACCGCCGCCGCGCAGAACTTCGAATCCGCACAACAGCTTTCGCCGGTGTTCCGCGCCGGGGGGAGCTTCCTCATCGACCTCGTCGTCGGCGGCATCCTCGTCGCCGCGGCCCCGGCGTACACCAGAGACGCCATCGCCGAGATTCGAGACGATCCCGGCGGGTCGTTCCTCTGGGGCCTCGGCGTCGGTATCGGCGGCCTCATCGTCCTCGTCCTCCTCGCAATCACCATCATCGGCCTCCTCGTGGCGATTCCGGGGTTCCTCGCGTTCATCCTCCTCAGTATCGTCGGTGGCGCGATTTCGACCGTCCTCCTTGGGTCGCTCGTGACCGGCGTCGCCTCCGGCGGGTCGCCCTCGCTGGGCGTCTCGCTCGTCGTCGGCGCGCTCGTCGCCGCGGTCCTGTCGCTCGTCCCCATCCTCGGCGGCGTCATCCTGTTCGTCGTCGACACGCTCGGACTCGGCGTCATCGGGCGCAACCTCATCCGCTCGTGGACCTGACGCCGCGCCGGCGCTTCTGACAGGCGACTCTCAGGTGCCACCACAACATTCAGGGTACCGGTAGCGAATGGGTCAGACAGATGCCGACGACCCACCTCTCCGTCCTCGGACTCGACGTGCAGCGGGTCGTCACCCCGCTCGAAACCGCCGACGTCGACGCCGACCGGGTTCGTCTGGTCCGCGACGAGGCCGACCCCGAGCAGGGTCGCGACCCGGACGACTGCGCGCCCGGCGCGCCGCGAGCGAGTGCACACGCCGCGAAAACCGTCAGCGAACGGCTCGCGGGCCGGGGGACGGTCGACGAAGCACGGCTCCCCTTCACCGGCTCTTTCGAGGAACTGTACGCCGCGACGACCGACTTACTCCGCGAGGCCGCCGCGGACGGCGACGTGCGAGTGAACCTCGCCGGCGCGCCCCCGCAGGTCGCCGCCGCCTTCTACGCCGCGCGAACCGCCCTCGTCGACGGCGGCGAACTCGATCGCGGGACCGTCTCGATTCTGACCATTCCCGCGACCGACCGACCCGACCTCGCCGCCATCGACGACCTCCGGACGCTCGTCTCAGACGTCGAGGCCGCGTCCGACGCGTTCGCCGAGTTCCGCCGCGTCGCCGACGGCCCCGCGGCCACGGCCGTCGCCCGACCGCTCCGAATCGCTCTGTCG
>NZ_JAMYJY010000171.1:0-4156 GCF_024136985.1 Haloferax sp. AB510 | reverse complement strand
CGACCACCGAATCGAGTGCGTCGCGGCCGACTCGCACGCGCCGGACCGGGCGTTCTGCGGGACCTTCGACGCCGGCGTCTTCCGAACGACCGACGGCGGGGCGTCGTGGCACGCGGTCGGGACCGACGCGCTCCCCGAGTCGGTGACGAGCCTCGCCGTCTCCTCGTCCGACCCCGACGTGGTCTACGCCGGCACCGAACCCTCGGCCGTCTTCCGCTCCCGCGACGGCGGCGACACGTGGGCCGAACTCGCGCTGCTTTCGGACCTCGATTCGTCGTCGTCGTGGGCGTTCCCGCCCCGTCCGCACACTCACCACGTCCGCTGGATAGAACCGGACCCGACCGACCCCGACCGGCTGTTCGTCGCGGTCGAAGCCGGAGCGTTCGTCCGCTCGCTCGACGGCGGGGAGACGTGGCAAGACCGCGTGCCGTCGAGCAAGCGAGACACGCACTCGATGGCGACGCACCCCGACGGCCGGGCCGCGTCTGGATCGCCGCAGGAGACGGCTACGCCGAGACCGACGACGCGGGCGAGACGTGGACGACGCCGACCGCGGGGCTGGGCCACGGCTACTGCTGGAGCGTCGTCGTCGACCCCGCGGACCCGGACTCGGTGCTCCTGACGGCCGCCTCCGGGCCGATGCGCGCCCACCGGGTCGAGTCGGCGGAGGCGTACCTCTACCGGCGAACGTCCCGGGACGACGATGGCAACGGCGACGGCGGCGAGTCGTGGGAACGCCTCGACGAGACCGGATTACCGACCGGACCGGGCGCGACGCGCGCGGTTCTGGCGGCCGGACGAACCGGCGGCGAGTGCTACGCCGCGAACGACCACGGCCTCTACCGGACGACCGACTTCGGCGACTCGTGGGGCCGAATCGAGGTCCCGTGGGACGGGACACGACGGACTGCGGCGGGACTGGCGGTCGTCGAGTAGTCGGGCGGTTTTTCGTCCGGGCTGCCCCCTCGCCCGAAGCGAGAAGATTCATGGGTCGGCGCGGCAACGGCCAAGCATGTACGATTTCGCCGTCGTCGGCGTCGGTCCCGCCGGCGCGCGGTTCGCCCGCCGCGCGGCCGACGCGGGCTACGACGTGCTCGCGCTGGAGAAAGGCGAGGTCGGGACGCCCCTCGCGTGCTCCGGTCACGTCAGCACCGACATCTGGGAGTACGTCCCCGACGAGGCGCGCGACCGCCTGTTCCAGAACCGCATCTACGGGGCGAACTTCCGCGTCGGCGGCCCGAATTCGAAGGCCTACCCGTTCTACAAGCAAAGCGAGGTCTCGAACGTCATCGACCGCGTCGAACTCGACCGCACCCTCGCCGACTGCGCCCGCGACGCCGGTGCCGACGTGCGCGAGGGCCACACCGTCACCGCCGTCGAGGAACTCGACGACCGGGTCCGGCTGACCGCCAGCGTGGCCGGCGAGGCCGGAACCGTCCAGTTCGAAGCGAAGATGGTCGCCGGGTGCGACGGCCCCACCTCGCGGGTCCGCCGGGCGCTCGACCTCCCCGAACCGTCGGAGACGCTCCACGGCGTCCTCGCGTTCGACCCCGACCCGGACGACGGCGACTTCGTGGACGTGCACCTCACGGTCCCGCGCTTTTTCGCGTGGCGCATCCCTCGCGGCGACGCCGGCGTCGAGTACGGCCTCGCGGCCCCGCCGGGCGCTGAGGTCAACGAGATGTTCGACGCGCTCACGAACACCTACGACGTGGAGACAGAGCACTTCTGTTCGGGAGCCATTCCCATCGGCCCGCCGGACCGGACGACGACCCGCCGGGCGTTCCTCATCGGCGATGCAGCCGCTCAGACCAAGCCGTTCACCGGCGGCGGCATCCTCTACGGGATGACCGCGGCCGACATCGCCGCCGCGACCATCGACCCCGACGACCCGGAGACGCTATCTGCCTACGAGGACGCGTGGCGCGACGAACTCTCCCGGGAGATTCGACTGGGGCACCTCGTGCGCCGGTGTTACTCCTTCCCCGAGTGGCTTCAGCGGGTCGGCCTCCGGTCGCTGTCGGGCGAAATCGGCGTCCACATGGACAAGCCGAGTTCGTTCTTCTCGCGCGAACACCTGAAGAAGCTGTTCTGAGGGATTGTCCCCCGGACGCCCCGCTCAGTTCTCGCCCGGATACGTCGGAATCCGCGCCGACACCGCGCTCCCCTCGACGAACGGGAGCGACTCGCGGGTCGCCGCCACGTCGTCGCCGGCGACCTCGACCCTCAGGTCGTCGGCGTCGAGGCCGTAGTCAACGAGCGCGAAACCGATGGGCACGTCGAGCATCGGGCTCTCGACGGCGCGGGTGACGGTGCCGACCGGCTTGCCGTCCGCCGAGACCTCGGCACCCGAATCGGGGAGGTCGTCGGCGCGGAAGCCCACGAGCCGGCGCGAGGGCCGACCGCGGTTTTCGATCTTCGAGACGAGTTCCTGACCGACGAAACAGCCCTTGTCGAAGTCGAGCGCGTTGCGGACGCCGACGACGTTCGGGACGTTGCCGCGGAGTTCCGACTCGAAAAGCGGCGTGCCGGCCTCGGCGGTGAGGCTGTCCCACGTCTGGTAGCCGACGGGGACCGAGGGGTTGCCGTAGAACAGGAGCGCGTCGAGCACGTCTTCGGCGTCCTTCGCGCGGCAGATGACGTCGTAGCCCTCCTCGCCGATCGGGTTGTCGGAGGCGACGACCGTGACGCCGAGTTCGCCGCCGATGGAGCCGCGGACGAAGGAGAGTTCGGGCTCCGGCGCGCCCGCACCCGAGAGGATGCTCGCCACCTTCTCGGTCGACTGCGGGCCGTGGACGCCGAAGACGCCGAATTCGTCGGAGGCGTCGCGGAGTTTGACGCGCTGGAGGAACGTCTTCGAGCGCCACTCCTCGACGAGCGGTTTCGCGCGGTCACGTGGGGTGAAAATCAGCAGTCGCTCGCCCGCGTTGTAGATGTACATCTCCGTCTCGATGTGGCCGTCGGGGTCTAACAGCAGGGCGTAGACGCCCTCGCCGTCCTCGTCGGGGACGGTGTTGGTCACCGCGTTGTCGACGTAGTCGACCCGGTCTTCGCCCTCGACGACGACCACGCCGTAGCCGTGTTCGATGACGCCGACGCCGTTTCTGACGGCGCGGTGGGTCCGTTCGGGTCGGCCGTAGTGACTCACGACCTCGATTCCGCCGCGCGTCTCGAACGTCGCACCGTGTGCCTCGTGGATGTCGGCGACGAGTGTCATTACCCCCCGTTTCGCCTTCGGCGCGTAAAACCCTCCCACTCCCGGACGACTGGACCGGCTTTCGGTCGACAGTCCTCCGGCGGCGGCCGCAGGCGGACCGGATAGTCGAAACGAGTCCTTCTCCGCGCTGGCTCGCTCAGAGCCCGAACCGCTCGCGGAGTCTCTCGAACAGCGATGCGTCCTCTTCGACGGCTTCGCTCGGGTCCGGAACGACGCGCTCGTCGGCGTGGATGAGTACCCCCGTGTCGGCCTCCTCGACCACGATGAGGCCCCCGTCTTTCAGCGCCGACAGCGCCTCTTCGATGGTGTCGATGTCGGCGTCCACGGCGGCACGGAGTTCGAACACCGTCATCCCCTCGTCGTGGCGGTCGACGAGCGCGTCGAGCACCGCGACCTCGATGTCGCGGCGGTTCCGGAACTCCCGCCTCGCTCTCATAGCGGGTACATCGTTCGCCTCCTGTTTACTTGTACCGCCCGTCTGACGGGCGTCCGACAGGCAGGGGGTACCTTTTTGTTTCCGAATCCCGGAATCCTCGCGTAATGGGACTTACTTGCCGTCTTCTCGGGCACGCCTACGGAGACTCCGAGACGGAACGGGAGCGCGAGGAACGCGGCGACGAGGTGGTCGTCTCGATTCGAGAGATACAGGTCTGTTCGCGGTGCGGACACGAACAGGTAATCAGCGAGAACAAGGAGGTCACGGCCATCCGAACGCCCGAGGAGGTCGGGATGACGGAGGGTGAAGTCGAGACCGCGGCCGCGGGCTTCGAACCGGCGAACCCGCAGCCCGGCGTCTCCGACGCCGAGGACGCCGCCATCGAGACGGCTCCGGACGCGGAGACGCAGGCCGAGGTCGACGCCGCAGCCACCGACGCTGCTGCGGACGTCGACGCGAGCGCGGACCCGGACCCCGCGGCGCAACAGCCGGCCGAGACCGCG
>NZ_JAMYJY010000170.1:0-4542 GCF_024136985.1 Haloferax sp. AB510 | reverse complement strand
CCGCGAGGGTCGCCTCGCCGCCGCGGGCCGCGTAGTCGGTCAGCCACGACCCGGTTTCGGCGCTCACGCCGACCGCGGGGGCAGCGGCCTCCTCGTCGTAGCGGAGCGCCCCGGTCGGCGGGAGTTGCCCGGGGAGGTGGTTGACGAAGACGAAACCGACCGCGCCGGAGTCGACGGCGTAGTTGAACTTCTCCATTCGGTGGACGAACCGACCGCCGACGGGGGTCGTCGTGCTGGCGACGGCGAGCGCGCCGTCCACGTCGGCGGCGTCGATTTCGCTCGGCGTGCCGTAGCCGACATCGACGAGCGGGCCGGAGACCGTCGCCCGCGGAGCGTACGGGAGCGCGACGGCCTCGAAACGCCGCTCGTCGGGTGCGGTGAGGTCGAGCGTCGTGTCGCCGCGGGGTCCGACCGGGCCATCTCGAAGGGGTCGAACTCGACGCGCCCGACACCTGCGTCGGCGAGGGCGTCGGCGACGAGCGTGCTCGCGCGGCGGTCGCCCGGCCCGCCGGCCATCCGGTCGCCGATGGCGGTCAGGTCGGTGAGGAACGCCCACGGGTGGTCGTCGACCCACGTCCGGGCGAACGCCTCGCGGACTGCGGGAGAGAGGTCGTCCATAGGGCATCCACACGCTCACCCGTCAAAGGGGTTTGCGCCGCCGGACCCCGCCGATCGAACCCCCCTGCGGTCGGGGCCGGAGACGGTGTCGGCTGCCGAAAATCGCCCATAACATCTAACTCAGTTGACGTGGTACGCACGACCGCCATGCCTACATGTCAGAACTGCAATTCCTTCGTCACGGAAGGCTACGTCAGGGTGTTCGCCCCCGAGGGCATGGACGCCCCCCGCGTCTGTCCGCACTGTGAGGACTTAGTCCGGGACGGATCGCAGGTCCGAGAAGCGAGAGCGACCCGACACTAACCGCGGCCCGGCCGCCCTCCTCGACCCCGCTTCGCCCGTCGATTGATAAGGCTTACCACCCGCGCGTGCGTCGAATCACCCGACATGAGTTCGGTTCCCGAGCGGAGCGACATCGACGAGGAGTACAAGTGGGACCTCGACAGCATCTACGCCTCCGACGAGGAGTGGGAGGCGGCGTACGAGGACGTCGCAGAGCGCGTCCCCGAACTGGCGAGCTACGAGGGCCGCGCCACCGAGGACCCCGAGACGCTCCTCGAACTCCTCGAGACGATGGAGTCGGTGCTCCGCGAGGTGTCGATGGTCGTCTCCTACGCGAACCTCCGCAGCAGCCAGGACACCCGGAACCAGGAGTACCAAGCGCAGGCCGGTCGCGCCGAGGCGCTGGCGTCGAAGGCCCGGAGCGCGGTCAGCTATCTGGACCCCGAGCTACAGGAACTCGGCCGCGACGGCGTCGACGAGTTCGTCGAAGAAGAACCCGAACTCGAAGCCTACGAACACCACTTCGACGACGTGCTCCGGACGAAAGAGCACACCCGCTCCGCGGAGGTCGAAGAAGTCCTCGCCGACCTCTCGGACGTGACCGGCGCGTCGAGCGACATCTACTCCATGCTCGCCAACGCCGACCTCGAGTTCCCGACCGTCGAAAAGCCCGACGGCACGTCGGTCGAAATCACGCAGGGTAACTTCACGAAGCTCCAGAAACACCCCGACCGCGAGTTCCGCCGGACCGTCCACGAGGAGTTCTACGACCGCTGGGCC
Source organism: Haloferax sp. AB510 (assembly GCF_024136985.1). Taxonomy (NCBI): domain Archaea; kingdom Methanobacteriati; phylum Methanobacteriota; class Halobacteria; order Halobacteriales; family Haloferacaceae; genus Haloferax; species Haloferax sp. AB510. Next base: position 2,862 of record NZ_JAMYJY010000170.1, on the reverse strand, counting down.
GACGTGCGCAACGCCGTCGGCACCTCGCTGAAAAACAGCGTCAAGAAGGACGTGAAGACCGCGCGCATCCGCGACTACGAGACCGCCCGCGAGGCCGCCCTCGACGGCCCCAACGTCCCGGTCGAGGTGTACGACAACCTGCTCGACACCGTCCGCGACAACCTCGGCCACCTCCACCGCCACGCCGAGTTGAAGCGCGAGGCCATCGACGCGGACGAACTCCAGATGTGGGACCTGTACGTGTCGCTCACCGGCGACCACGGCCCCGAGATTCCGTACGAACAGGCGAAGGAGTACATCGTCGAGGCCGTCGAACCGCTCGGCGAGGCGTACCAAGCGCGGATGGCCGAGGGCCTCGAAGACCGCTGGGTTGACGTGTACGAGAACCGCGGCAAGCGCTCCGGGGCGTACTCTGCGGGCACCTACGACACCCAGCCGTTCATCATGATGAACTACCAGGACGACGCGGCGTCGATGTTCACCCTCGCCCACGAACTGGGCCACTCGATGCACTCCGAACTCGCCAACGACGCCCAGCCGTGGCACGATGCGAGCTACGACATTTTCACCGCCGAGGTCGCCTCCACGGTCAACGAGACGCTCCTGACCGAATACCTCCTGGAGAACGTCGACGACGACGAACTCCGGATGCACGTCCTCGACGAGTACCTCGAACGCTTCCGCTCGACGCTGTTCCGCCAGACGATGTTCGCCGACTTCGAACTCCAGATTCACGAAATCGTCGAAGACGATGGTGCGCTCACGCCCGACCGCTTCGACGAGCTGTACGGCGACCTGAAAGCGGCGTACTACGAGCCCGCGGCAACCGACGACCGCATCGCTCGAGAGTGGATGCGCATTCCGCACTTCTACTACAACTACTACGTCTACCAGTACGCGACGGGCATCTCCGCGGCGGCGGCCATCGTCGAGCGCATCCGCGAGGAGGGCGAGTCGGCCGCGGCGGACTACCGTGAGGCGCTCGCGCTCGGCGGCAGCGAGTACCCCCTCGACGTGCTCCGAACCGCCGGCGTCGACATGACCGAGCCCGAACCCATCGAGGACGCGATGTCGGTCTACGCCGAGTTCCTCGACGAGGCCGCGACGCTCCTCGACCTCGAATAAACCGAAAAATCGCAGGGCGGGCTCAGCCGACCTGAACGAGTTTGACCTGCCCGGACGCGCTGTCGATGTGGACGTTGTACTCCCCGCGGTCGTCGGCGGCGCGGACGACCCACGCGGACCGCTGTCGAGACGGCGATTCGATGACGGCGTCGTCGTGGCCGGTGTGTGCGAGCTTTTCGCGCGCGATGCGCTGTGCCTCGAGCGCCGAGCGGACCGACTGCTCGCCGTCTCGGAGCCGAATCGTCGTCACCGGGACGCTGGCGAGTCGGCCGACGCGCTCGGCGACGCTGCCGTTCACCAGTCGGTCGACACCCTCGCGGCCGTGGGTGCCCATCACGATGAGGTCGGCGCGACACGTGTTGGCGAAGTCGGCGATGGACTCCGCGGGCTCTCCGACGACGATTGTCGTCTCGACGTCGACGCCGCGTTCTTCGGCGCGTTCGACCACGTCCGCGAAGGCGCGTTCGCTCCGCGACTGCGAGCGTTCGCCGTCGCCGTCGGTGTCCACGGGCGGTCGGGTGACGTACAGCGCGTGGACCGACGCGCCGACCGCGTCCGCGAGGCGAATCGCGTGGCTCGCCGCGTTCATTGACTCCGGACTGGTATCGACGGGAACGAGGATGTGAGTGTACATTTGTTGGCCCTCCTGAACCAGGATACGTCGGGAGGGGGTAATATCGGGTATTTGGTTCCTATATTTCGAGAATGAGCGGGGCGGTATGTAGCCCGGTACGTGCTATGTTCGGTAAGCGCCGCACACGACGGCGTCGTCAAATTATGAATGACGGATGGAACATCGTCGTCTGCGTCAAGCAGGTACCCGATGCGGACGACGTTACGATAGACCCCGATACGGGGACGTTGAACCGCTCCGACGCGCCGGCGGTGCTGAACAAGCCCGACCACAACGCCGTCGAGTCCGCGCTCGCGCTCCGCGACGCCGTCGGCGGGACCGTGACCGCGATCACGATGGGACCGCCGCCGGCCAGCGCCGTCCTGCAGGCGGCCGTCGCCGCGGGCGCTGACGGCGGTGTCCTGCTCACAGACCGGGCGTTCGGCGGCAGCGACACGTGGCCCACGAGCCTCGCACTCGCGCGGGCGGCCGAAGAACTCGACGCCGACGTGGTCATCTGCGGCGAGGAGAGCACCGACTCCTCGACCGGACAGGTACCGCCGGGCATCGCCGCCCACAACGGGTGGGCCCAACTCACCTACACCGAGTCGCTCGACCCCCGACCCGACGAGGGCGTCCTCGTCGGCACGCGGGACGTCGAGGGCGGCTACGAGCGCGTCGCCGCCGCGCTCCCCGTCGTCGTCGCCATGGTGTTCGGCGCGAACGACCCGCGACCCGCCGGGTTGCACCGGAAAATATTCGCCGAGACCGAGTTCGAACCGGTCCAGTGGACCGCCGCCGACCTCGAAATCGAAGACCGGGTCGGCCTCGCCAACTCGCCGACGAAGGTCGGTGGGATGGACACCGCCTCGCCGGTCGAACGGGAGCGGACGCGCGTCGATAGCGTCGAAGCCCTCTACGACCACCTCTCGGAGGTGCTCTAGATGAGCGCCGCGAGCGGGCCGGAAATCGACGTGGCCGACTACCGGGACGTCTGGGTGTTCGTCGAACAGCACGAGGGTGAGGCCGCGCCGGTGTCGTGGGAACTCCTCGCGAAGGGCCGCGAACTCGCCGACGAGACGGGCGAAGCGCTCGTCGCGCTCGTCGTGGTCGCGGCGGTCTGC
>NZ_JAMYJY010000016.1:0-49996 GCF_024136985.1 Haloferax sp. AB510 | reverse complement strand
CGCCGTCGGCCTGCTCGTCGCTTTCGTCGTCGGCGTCGACGCCGCCGCCGTCGCCGGACTGGCCTCGGGGAACCTCGGTATCGACGCGGTCCCGCTCGTCCTCGCGGCGAGCCCGAACGGCGCGTTTCGGTCGCTCGTCCTCGGCGTCGCCGTCGAGACCGGCGGTTCGACCTCGCCGGTCGCGGCGCTCGCGGGACTCGTCGGCTGGGTCGCCGTCGCACTCGCGGTCGCGGTGCTAACGGCGTGGCGACCGGTAGAATAGTCGTGAGCGGTGCTGGGCGGGCCGGCAGGCGGTCGAAGCGCCTACCCGAAGTTCTCGACTTTCGCCGCGTCGGCGTCGCCGCCGGCGGCATCGACGGCGTCGGTCGCGCGCGTGACGAAGTCGGCGAAGCCGTAGACGAACACCTGTTCGCCCTCGCCCCCGGTGAGCGCGTCGGAGACGGCGTCGGCGAGGTCGGATTCGTCGCCGGTGACGACGACGCTCGCGCCGTCGTCGCGGAGCGCGGAGAGGCGATCTTCGTGCGCGGGCGCGTCGTCGAGATAGACCACGGCGGCCTCGTTGCCGTCGGCGACCGCGGCCTCGGCGATGCCGACCGCGGGGCCGACGCCGGGACCGCCAGCGAGGACGACCACGCGCGACTCGCCGTCGTAGTAGCTCTGCCCGAACGGCCCGGAAATCTCGACGTCGTCGCCGGCGGCGAGCGAGTCGAGGTGCTGGCTGAACGGCCCGGCCTCCTCGGGGTCAATGCCGACGGTCACCTCGAACGTGTCGCCGACGCCGGGCGACGAGAGCGTGTAGAACCGCGCGTACGACTCGCCGTCGACCTCGGCGGAGAGTTTGACGAACTGGCCCGGTTCGGCCTCGAAGCCGTCGGGCGTCTCGAACTCGATGGCGACCGTTCCGGGGCCGACGTCGCGGACCGCGGAGACGGTGACGATTGCGTCCATGCGACCGGGTTGGTCGCAGGCTCACAAGGGCCTTGCCTTCCCGGACGCGCACACCGGAGAACGGGTCGAGCCGTGCCCACTGTGCACATAGTGTAAACCGGAGATAATTGCCACGAGGGGGTAAAACACACCACAACTGCACATTTGGATAATTCTAGTACCCCAATTCGCAGAAAAGTTGGTTGTCTCATTCATTTTGATTCCCCTCAGAACTTATGTATCCAATTTTCATTTATTATCAGTACCGTCGTTTAACACCAATTTTCAGAAGGCTTTTGACCCGGCTATGGGTAGATTTCACTCAGCATGCCTGCGGACTTCAACTGGGCCATCGGCGGCGAGGCTGGCGATGGCATCGACTCCACGGGGAAGATTTTCGCTCAGGCGCTATCCCGGGCTGGACGCCACGTGTTCACCTCTAAGGACTTCGCTTCGCGAATCCGGGGCGGATACACCGCGTACAAGGTTCGGACTGCCATCGACCCCGTACAGAGCGTCGTCGACCGACTCGACGTGCTCATCGCACTCACACAACGAACAATCGACGAGAACCTCGACGAACTGCACGAAGGTTCCGTCATCATCTACGACGGCGACCGCTCGACGATGGCGGACGTCGAAATCCCCGAGGGAATGGTCGGGCTGGACATCCCCCTCAAGGCGCTCGCCGAGGAGGCGGGCGGCGCTATCATGCGCAACGTCGTCGCGCTCGGCGCGGCGTGCGCCGTCGCCGACTTCCCCATCGAGAACCTCGACAGCGCGCTGCAGAAGCGCTTCGGCGGGAAGGGCGAGGCCATCGTCGAGAACAACAAGAAGGCGGCTCGCGCGGGCCTCGAATACGTCCACGACGAGTACGACCACGAGTTCGACTACGACCTCGAAACGACCGATGAGGACTACGTGCTCATCAACGGCGACCAGGCCATCGGCATGGGCGCCATCGCCGCCGGCTGTCGCTTCTACGCCGGCTACCCCATCACGCCCGCGACGGACGTGATGGAGTATCTCACCGGCCGTATCGAACGCTACGGCGGTCACGTCGTGCAGGCGGAAGACGAACTCGCGGCCATCAACCTCGCGCTCGGTGCGGCACGCGCCGGCGCGCGGTCGATGACCGCGACCTCCGGGCCGGGTATCGACCTGATGACCGAGACGTTCGGTCTCGTCGCCACCTCCGAGACGCCGCTCGTCATCGTCGACGTGATGCGCTCGGGCCCCTCGACGGGGATGCCGACCAAGCAGGAACAGGGCGACCTCAACATGATGCTGTACGGCGGCCACGGCGAGATTCCGCGCTTCGTCGTCGCGCCGACGAGCATCGACGAGTGCTTCTGGAAGACCGTCGAAGCGTTCAACTTCGCCGAGAAGTACCAGGTTCCGGTCTACGTCGCGGCCGACCTCGCGATGGCGGTCACGGAACAGACGTTCTCCCCCGAGGCGTTCGACATGGACGAAGTCGAAATCGACCGCGGCAAGGTCGTCGACGACGACTCCATCGACGAGTGGCTCGACGAGGAAGGTCGCTTCCAGCCGCACGCGCTCACCGACGACGGCGTCAGCCCGCGCGCGTTCCCCGGCACGGAACAGGGCGCGCACATGTCGACCGGTCTCGAACACGACGAACTCGGTCGGCGGACCGAAGACCGGTCGATGCGCGTCGAGCAGGTCGACAAGCGCGACCGGAAGGTCGAGACCGCAAAGGAGACCGAGGACTTCTCGCCGCGCGAGTTCGGTGACGCCGATTCGGACACGCTCATCCTCTCGTGGGGCTCCAACGAGGGCGCGCTCGTCGAGGCGCTCGACTTCCTCGAAGAGGACGGCATCGACGTGCGCTTCCTGTCGGTCCCGTACATGTTCCCGCGGCCGGACCTCACCGAGGAAATCGAGGCGGCAGACGAGGTCATCGTCGTCGAGTGTAACGCGACGGGGCAGTTCGCCAACGTCGTCGAGCACGACACATTGACCCGTGTCAAGCGCATTAACAAATACGACGGCGTCCGCTTCAAGGCGGACGAACTCGCAGACGAAATCAAAGCCACCCTCGACGCAGAGGAGGTCTCAGCATGAGCTCAAACGTCCGCTTCACCGACTTCAAGTCAGACAAACAACCGACCTGGTGTCCCGGCTGTGGGGACTTCGGGACGATGAACGGCATCATGAAAGCCCTCGCCAACTCCGGCACCGACCCCGACAACACGTTCATGGTCGCCGGTATCGGCTGTTCCGGGAAAATCGGGACGTACATGCACTCGTACGCCATCCACGGCGTCCACGGGCGCTCGCTCCCGGTCGCCGCCGGCGTCAAGCTGGCGAACCCCAACCTGACCGTCGTCGCCGCCGGCGGCGACGGTGACGGTTACTCCATCGGCGCGGGCCACTTCATTCACGCCGTCCGCCGCAACGTGGACATGGCCTACACCGTCATGGACAACCGCATCTACGGTCTCACGAAGGGGCAGGCCTCGCCGACCTCGCGCGAGGACTTCGAGACCTCGACGACGCCCGAGGGTCCGAAGCAGCCCCCGGTCAACCCGCTTGCGCTGTCGCTGGCCGCCGGCGGCACGTTCATCGCGCAGTCGTTCGCGACGGACCACAAGCGCCACGCGGAAATCGTCCAGGAAGCCATCGAACACGACGGCTTCGGCTTCGTGAACGTGTTCAGTCCGTGTGTCACGTTCAACGACGTGGACACCTACGACTACTTCCGCGACAACCTCGTGGACCTCGCGGACACCGACCACGACCCGACCGACTACGACGCGGCCAAAGAGAAGATTCTCGACTCGTCGAAGGAGTACGAGGGCGTCATCTACAAAGACGAAAGCTCCGTCTCCTACGAGCAGAAGTTCGGCGTCGACCAAGACATGTCGGACATCCCGTCGGGCGCGCCCGACGACGCGATGGACCTCGTCCGCGAGTTCTACTAACGACGACCGCCGAACTCGCGGCCGACGCCGCGCCGACCGCTCACCGAACTTCGACCGTTCTTTCGACCGTCCCCGGATGCTCGACAGCGCCCGCGAGCGCCGCGACCGCGTCGGTCTCGTCCACGTCGGCCCCGTGGACCGCGAGGAGAACCACCACGTCACCGTCGTGTTCGACGGTCGCGAGATGGAGTCTTACCTCAGCTGTCCCGCCCTCGTAGGCGACCGTCTCGCCGTCGACAGTGGTCTCGCCGGCTTCGACTTCGACCGTGCCCGCGTAGGTGACGAGTTCCGTCTCCGACCCGAGCATCGTGACGTTCCGCGCACCGACCTCGCGGACGCCGTTGACCTCGGGGACGTTTCCGAGCGCCTGCGCGTCGGCCAGCACGTCGAGACCGGCCGCGACGAGGTCGCGGTTACCGAGGTTCGAAAGCGGGTTGACCGACTGGCCAGCGACTTCGGCGTTCGGCGACGAAACGACTACGAGAGCCGTGATATCGTCGTCGTCGGTCGTCTTCGAGTACCCGGACACCCAGACGTCCGCGCCGACGGAACGAGAGGCGGGGCCGACGCCCACGTCGTACGAAAGCGGGACGACGGTGCTGTTGCCGTGGACGTAGCCGTGTGCCTCGTAGGCCGACGCGGGAATCGTCGCGGGCTGGGCCGCGAACGTGGTCGAACCGCCGAGCCCACCGAGGCATCCCGCGAGCGTGACGACGAGCGCGAGCGCGAGGGTTGTACGTAGTTGAGGCATGCACTCTAGAGGCGCGCAGAGAGCATGACAGTCTCGCCGCCGCGAAAAAGCGCCGAGCGACCGACCGAGTCGGGCCGTCGCCGGGAGTCCCTTCGACGCGCTCGCTACTCCACCGTCTCGATGTTGAGCCGGTAGCGCGTCCCGCAATCGAGACACCGCGCGTTGTCGGACTCGATGAGTTCCGTCACCAGCACCTCGCCGAACTCGCAGTTCGGACACTCGTAGACGAGCGAGTCACCCGCGATGCGGTGCGCGAACGCGTTCGTGTTCTCTTCTGTCAACGGCTCTGATGCGGACGACATTCTTGACCACCGTTCAAATATGCTACCACATGGCACATAAACCACCCGCCGCCACGCGTCGAGCGGCGTCGGGTGGCATCGAGGAGCGAACATTTGAGATCCCGTGTGACACACCCTCAGCCCGTGAAAGCCGGAAATTCGCCCGCCCTTTCGGAACGCCTTTTCAACTCGCGGCCCACGGTTCGTCCATGACGGAGAACGCCGCTTCAGCAGACGACGCACCGCGAGCGAACGGGATGCCGATGCTCGGGCTCGGAACGTGGCAGAACACGAACGCCGACGAGTGTCGCAACGCGGTGCAGACGGCGCTGGAGATGGGCTACCGCCACATCGACACCGCCCAGGCGTACGAGAACGAAACGGAGGTCGGCGAGGGCATCGCCGCCGCCGACGTCGACCGCGACGAGGTGTTCCTCGCGACGAAGGTGTGGATTGACGAGCTATCCTACGACGACGTCATCGAGAGCACCGAAGAGAGCCTCGAAAAGCTCGGCGTGGACTACGTCGACCTCCTGTACGTCCACTGGCCGTCCCGCACGTACGACGCCGAAGAGACCCTCGCGGCGTTCGACGAACTCGTCGAACGCGGGCTGACAAAGCGCGTCGGCATCTCCAACTTCGAGCCCGAGCAGGTCCGCGAGGCCGCCGAACTGTCCGAGTCAGGTGCCTTCGCCAACCAAATCGAGATGCACCCGCTCCTCCAGCAAGAAGAGCTCCGCGAGGTCTGCGCCGATGAGGACATCGAAATCGTCGCGTACTCGCCGCTCGCCCGCGGAAACGTCTTCGATGTCGACGTGCTGTCCGACATCGCCGAGAAGCACGACGCAAGCGAGGCCCAGGTGTCTCTGGCGTGGCTCCGCGAGAAGGGCGTCACCGCGATTCCGAAGGCGACCAGCGAGGGGCACATCCGCGACAATTGGGAGTCGCTCGCGGTCGAACTCGACGACGAGGACGTGGCCGCCATCGACGCCATCGACGTTGAAGACCGCCGCGTCGACCCCGGCTTCGCGCCCTGGTAAGCGACTGAAACCGCGTTTTTCCGGTTCGCCTCTCGATTTGCGGGGCGGAGCCGCAACGGATTTGTCGAACGAGTCCCGACAGAACCGCATGGAGTTCGACCTCCCCAGGACTGTCGCGCTGCTCGTCGCGCTCGTCGTCGTCGGAACCGCAGCCCTCGTCGGGATGGGCGTGATGGCCACGAGTACGGTCCTGATGATGGTGACGCCCGCGATGCTCGTCTTCGGGGCCGTCTGTCTCGCCATCGGCGTCAAGCACGGGGAGTACCGAGCGGCGAACTAACGGCGCGGAACGAAGCAAAAAAGCGGCACGGAAGACTTCAACTCTCGTTTTCTCGCGGGGTGTCGACCACGTCTTCGAGCGCGTCGTCCGAGACGCTCGCCGAGATGCGGACGCCCACGGCGCTGACGACGATGCCGGCGACGATGAACATCGCCAGCCGCTGGACCGGCGTGAGCGCGAGTCGCCCGAGCAGTTCGAGATTCGCCAACTCGCCCTGTCGTTCGAGGAGGAACCCGGCGAACCCGCGGACGACGAGCCCGATGGCGACGACGCCGAACGGGAGGTTCATGTACGATGTGGAGACGCGCTCGCTCCCGATGAGTTCGTCCAAGAGACGGCCCGCGCTCGCGGTCAGCGCGGCGAGCGCCAGCCACGGGACGCTGTGGTAGACGAACAGGAGCGACGGGACGAGCACCTCCTCGCTCCCGCCGACGCCCGGCGTCCGGATGGCGAGCGCGCCGAGGAACAGCCCGACGATTGCCAGCCCCGCGGCGACCGCGTAGGTGACGACCGACACCTGTCCGGAGTAGAGGGCGTCGCGAACCTGGTCGGGCGCGTCCGAGAGGAACTCGTCGATAGCGAGCCCCTTGTAGAGGAGCACCGCGCCCATGAGGGCGGCGAGCCCGGCCATCGCGACCGCCGGCGTGAACTGGACGAGAAGCAGCGGGACGAGAAGCAGTCCGACGCCGAGCGGGACGAGTATCGTCGAGCGAAGCTCCTCGTCGCCGAGGAACTGCTTGAGCAGGTAGTACGTCGACTCGATGTCGTGGGCCTGCCGGACCACCACGCGGTCGACCGCGTCGACCCGGAACCGGCTCTCGACGACGGGGACGAGCCGCTCGTCTTCCGCGCTGTCGATGACGACGACCGCGGACTCGACATCGTAGCGCTCGGCGAGGTCGTCGAGCTGTCGCGCGACGGCGCGGTCCGCCCCGACGGCGCTATCGCTCGTTCCCGAGATGACCGCGATTTCGGCGTCCTCGCGCTCGTCTCTGAGTTCGCGCGTCGTCCGCAACGCCGCGAGAAGGCAGTTGACGCTTGAGTCCTCGGGGTCCGCGAGACCCACGTCGGTGACGAGCGACCGGACCGCTTCCCAGCCGACGACGGGCGTCGAGAGCCCGGTCTTGCGGCCGATGTCGTTCGCCCGGTCGACACAGAGGACGAGCGTTGTCACGTGGAAGACGAACGCGGGCGCGGGCTAAAAAGCCTCCCAGTCGTCAGAACCGAAACGAGAAGCCGTCGTCGGGGTCGACCGACGAGACGAGTCCCGCACCGAAGGCGTACGCCGCCCCCTCGACGCCGCCGCGGAGCCGGTCGGTGAGGCCGACCTCGGGGGTGAACTCCCTGACCGAAACCTCGTCGCGGCCGAGGAGTTCGGCGAGTCGGTCTTCCACGTCGTCGCGGGTACCCAGCGAGTCGACCAGCCCGAGTTCGTGCGCCTCCTCGCCGAGGTAGACGCGGGCCTCCGTGTCGCGGACGACCTGCGGGTCCATGTCTCTGCCCTCGGCGACGCGCTCGACGAAGTCGTCGTAGTAGTCGTCGATGAGGCCTTGGAGGTACTCGCGTTCGTCCTCGGTCGGCTCCTTGAGGGCCATCCCCGCGTCCTTGTACTTCCCCGCGGCGAACCGCTCGTAGGAGAGCCCGACCTTGTCGGCCAGCTCCGAGGCGTTGACCGACGAGCCGATGACGCCGATGGAGCCGACGACGCTCACGTCGTGGGACCACAGTTCGTCGCAGCCGCTGGCGATCCAGTAGCCCCCCGAGGCGCAGGTGTCGGTGGCGTAGGCGACTGTCGGCCCGTCGAAATCGGCGGCGGCCCGGCGGATGTCGTCGCTCGGCAGCACCTCACCGCCGGGTGTATTCAGTTTGACGAGGAGCGCGTCGGCGTTCTCGTCGTCGGCCGCGGCGTCGATCTGTTCGACGATGTCGTCGGCGGGCGTCCCGCTACCGCGACCCGGAACCGGACCGCCGCCGCCGTCGCGGGAAATCGGCCCCTCGACGGCGACTTCGGCCACGTCGTAGTCGGGGAACGCCGAGGCGGCGAGTCTGCCGCCGACGCGGAGCGCGGCGACGACGGTCCCGATGACCAAGAGGAGCCCCGCGAGGTCCGCAAGCGTGTCGGGAACGGAGTAAAACAGGACCCAGCCGACCGCCGCCGCGACGACGGCGAAGACGACCACGATAGCCAGCCGGTAGATGCGCGTGAAGCTGTCGGTCACGGTGAATCACTCATGGCTGTCGCTGGGGCTTCGAGCGGGATAAAAATGATACGTCGCAAGCGCGACGAAGAGAGAGAAAGTGACCGGAGTTTAGAGCAGACCGGACTTCTGGAGCTTCATCAGGTCCTCGGTCTCGAGGGTCTCGCCTTCCTTGAACTTCTGGTAGATCTCCTCGGCCTCGGCCTTGGCGGCTTCGCGCTCCTCGGCGCGGGAGTCCTTGCGCTGGCGCTCTTCCTTCTTGTCCAGCTCGCGGAGGCGCTTCTGGACGCGGACGAAGTCCTCGTGGTGACGGTCGGCCGCTTCCTGGGCTTCGACGAAGAGCTCGTGCATCTCGTCGGCCTTGTCGCGGATGTCGTCGGCCTCGCGGTAGGCCTCGATCATCTGGTTGTGGTGTTCCTGGGCGTCGTCGGCCAGCTCGGTCACCTTCTGGTGGTGCTGGGACGCCTCGGAGCGGACCTCTTCTGCCTCTTCGATGAGTTCTTCGAGGTCACCGCTCTCTTCGACCTTGTCCTTTTTTTGGCGAAGTTCTTCGCGCTTGTTCTCGATCTTCTCGATGAGCTCGCGCTCGTCTTCTGTCGAGAGGACTTCGGTCTGCTGGCGGAACTCGAGTTGCTCGATCTCCTCTTTGAGCTCGTCGATGTCCTTGCCGTCGTCGAGCTCGAGGTCGCTTTTCATCTCGTCGACCTCGTCGAAGAGCTCGTTAGCTTTCGCGTTGAGCTCGTTACGGCTCTGCTTGTGTTCCTGCACCTGCGAGTTCATCTCGTCGCGCTTCTCGCGGTGCTTCTGGGCTTCGTCGACCTTCTCGCGAGTCATCGCGTTGAGGTCGTCGCGCTTGGATGCGCGCTCAGAAGCCATCTGGTTTAGTTCATTGCGGCGGTCACGGAGTTGACCGGCGAGTTTGATGAGTTCGCCTTTCGAGCCGCTCTCGAGCTTTTCGTCTGGGAGATCGATGTTTCGTGCCTCGTCGAGTTCCTGCACGTCGAACTCGCTAAGTACTTCCTGCTTCGTTACCATGCGTAATCAATCCTCGATACCATCACCACTCCGTGCGTGGCGGCTGCTCGTGGGAGTGCGACCGACCGTGGATAAGAATTCCCGATCATTCTGCGTGCGATGCCGCCGGAACGCCGGAGGCGCTCAGGTACATACACATACAGGCGACCAGTTAATAAATACTTCGGTGGAAATTCGGGTGAAAACAGTTACCACACCGCTCGTATCGACCGTATTCACCATGTTAGTCGTTGGCATGGCCGCATATAAATGGGATGCGAATCGTGGGGGCTAAACCGAGTCGGGTCGGATGCCACGCCATGAGAGAGGTCATCCGCGCACGCGGACACGAACACGTGCGCGCCGAGCACGCGAGCACGTTCGAGGTGACGACAGACGACTGGCTCACCCCCGCGGGCGACTGCATCATCGGCGTCGAGGCCGACCGCACGCCCGCCGACTTCGACCCGGCGTTCGTCGAGGCCTGTCAGTCCCACGACGCCACTATCGACGTGCGCGTTCGCGTGGACGCGGACGACGACACCTACGAACAGACGGTTCGCGCCCGCGGGCATCCGGACCTCACCTTCGAGGGCGACCGCAGCGTCGTCTTCCGCACGAGCGACTACGTGGACGACCGGACGGGCGCGGTCGGCGCGGCCCACGCCGCTGCCGGCTTCGACCGCGACCTCGTCTCGGCGCTCGCCGACGGCGCGGAACTGACGGTCACCATCGAAGTCGAGTAGCGCCCGCGCGAGCGGTGGGCCGGGCGAGACGACGAGATGCGTTTTTCACCGCGCGGTCGTAACCTCCGGACATGCCCGAAGAACCCTCCGAGAACATCAGCGGCGGCGCGAGCGGCGGCGGCCGAGAGACGGTGTTCGACCCCGCAGACCCCGAGACCGCGACACGCGCCGAGGTCGTCGTCGACCGACTCGGCGAGCGCTACTGGCGGAAGGCCTACGGCGGGCAGGGCGGCTTCGAGTGTCTCGTCCGAACCATTCTGAGCCAGAACACGAGCGACAAGGCGAGCCAGCCCGCCCACGACGAACTCATGGCGCAGTACGGCGGCGCGGCGCTCGCCGAGTCGCTGGCGGCGGCCGACCGAGAAGGCATCGTCGAGGCCATCCGCTCCGGCGGGCTCTACAACCAGAAGTCGAAGCTCATCCAGGGCGTCGCAGAGGAGGTGCTGGCCGACTTCGGAAGCGAGGCCGACTTCGACCGCTACGTCCGCGAGGAAGCGCCCGCGACGGTCCGCGACCGACTCTTGGAGATGAAGGGCGTCGGTCCCAAGACCGCCGACTGCGTCCTCCTCTTTGCGGGCGGCCGCGGCGGCGTCTTCCCCGTCGATACGCACGTCCACCGCATCGCTCGGCGAATCGGACTCGCGCCCGCCGACGCCGACCACGAAGGCGTTCGGGCGGCGCTCGAACGCGACATCCCCGACGAGAAATGCGGCTTCGGCCACACCGCGATGATTCAGTTCGGCCGCGAGTTCTGCAAGGCCCGCAAACCCGCGTGTCTCGACGGCCCCGAGGCGTGCCCGATGGCCGACGTGTGCGACATGGTCGGCGTCGACGCGGCGGCGCAGTCCGTCACCGATCCCGCGGCCGCCGCCGACTGACTAACAGGACTTCGTTTCGAGTCCGCTCACCGGCGAGCCGTCGTCCTCGTAGCTCGATTCGACGCCCGAGTCGGCGAACATCGGGAGGTCCATCGAGTAGTCGTAGACGACGCTGAACCGCGAGAAGGGGTTCGAGAGGAACGCCGAGACGGGGCCGATGCCGTCGAACGCGACGCCCGCCCGAAGTTGAACGATGGAGTCGTTGCCGACGGAGCCGCCGGCTTCCATCCCGAAGCCGCCCTCGCCGCCGAGGTTCTCGAACATCGAGAGGAAGACGACGAGATCGATGCCCGCGCCCTCGCCGCCGATGTCGAACTGGTGGCCCTCTCCGGGGAAACACGGCGAGGTCGGACCGGTCGCAGCGGCGACCGGGGCGGTCGCAACGACGAGAATCACGGCGAGCGTCAGGGACGCGCGGGTCGCGGCGTTCATACCGTCGCCTCCGGCGCGCTGCTAATTAAGGATACGCCGCCGTTCTCAGGGTTGATACCGCGAGTCGGCGGAAAGCGAGACGAGAGACGCAGGGGTCCCGGCGCGGTTCAGTCCCGACGCGACGCAGTCCCGGTACTTACTCCTCGCCGTCGAGTTGTCGGATGAGTTCGTCGAGGACGGCGTCCGCGCTGGCGAGGTTGGTCGCCAGCGGCGTCTGGTGAACGTCGCAGATGCGGAGCAGCGCGGTGATGTCCGGTTCGTGGGGCTGAGCGGTCAGCGGGTCGCGGAGGAAGATGACGCCGTCGCAGGTCTCGCTGGCGATCTCCGCGCCGATCTGCATGTCTCCGCCGAGCGGCCCGGACTGCTTGCGCTCGATGTCGAGGCCCGTGGCGTCGATGAGTCGCTGGCCGGTCGTCCCCGTCGCCATGAGTTCGAAGCGTTCGAGGTCGGCCTGTCGCTCCTCGGCGAACGAGATGAGGTCCGGCTTCTTCTCGTCGTGAGCAATAAGTGCGAGACGCATAGCAAACACTCGTTCGAGCGTCGTGATTAATCTTCGGCCGGACGCCGTCAGTGAGAAATCGTCGCGCGGCGGCAGTTGACGCGCCGGTGCGGGTCGCCGTGACTGCGAGTCGTTACTTGAAGCGGAACGTCTCGAGGTTCTTCGGCGCGAACGTCCGCATGTTGTAGTCGTGGTAGAGCGCCGACGAGAGGTCCTGCACGGAGCGCTCGTCGCCGTGGACGCACAGCACCTTCTCCGGGCGCGGGTTCATCGTCTTGACGAAGTTTTCGAGGCCCTGCCGGTCGGCGTGACCGGAGAAGCCGTCGACGGTCTCGACGTCCATCTCGAGCTTCAGCGTGTCAGACCGACCCATGCCGTCGCGGCCGTTGACCGGAATCTCGTCCCAGCCGTTCTGGATGCGACGACCGAGCGTCCCCTGCGCCTGGTAGCCGACGAAGACCAGTCGGGACTTCGGGTCGGGGCCGACGTGGCGGAGCCACGACATGATGGGGCCGCCGGTGACCATCCCGGAGGTCGAGAGGATGATGGCCTGGTCGCCGTCGGCGACGTCCTGTCGTTCCTCTTCGCCGCCGTCGATGTGGTTGAACTCCTCGGCGAGGAACGGGTTTTCGTCCTCGTGGAAGATGCGGTCGCGGAGGTCGTCGCGGAGGTACTCGGGGTAGGTCGTGTGGATGGCCGTCGCCTCCCAAATCATCCCGTCGAGGTGGACGGGCATCCTCGGAATCTTCCCCGAGCGCATCGCCTCTTCGAGAACGAGCATAATCTCCTGGGAGCGACCGACGGCGAACGCCGGGATGACGACCTTGCCGCCGCGGTCGTACGTCTCGTTGATGACCTCGATGAGGCGCTTTTCGGAGTCCTGCTGGTCGGTCTGGTAGTCGTTGCGGCCGCCGTAGGTCGATTCGAGGACGAGCGTCTCCACGCGCGGGAAGTCGTTGACCGCGCCGTTGAACAGGCGGGTGTCTTCGTAGTGGATGTCGCCGGAGAACGCGACGTTGTAGAGGCCGTCGCCGATGTGGAAGTGCGAGACGGCGGAGCCGAGGATGTGACCCGCGTTGTGGAAGGTGAGCTTCACGTCGGGCGCGATGTCGGTCACGTCGCCGTACTCCAGCGGGATGGTGTGCTTGATGGCCTCGCGAACCATCTCGGACTCGTACGGCGGGGTGCGGCCTTCCTTCGAGGCGACGTCGAGGTAGTCGAGCGTGAGCAGGCCCATGAGGTCGCGGGTCGGCTCGGTCGTGTAGATGGGGCCGTCGTAGCCGTACTTGAACAGAAGCGGGATGAGCGCCGAGTGGTCGAGGTGAGCGTGGGTGAGGACGACCGCGTCGAGCGAGTTCGCGCCCGACCCGAGCGCCTCGGGGACCTGCAGATACGGCACGTCGTCGGAGCCGGGTTTGTCGCCGCAGTCGACGAGGATGCGGGTCTCGGGCGTCGAGACGATGAAGGACGCGCGGCCGACTTCGCGGCAGCAGCCGAGGGTCGTGATGCGGACCCACTCGTCGTCCGAGAGCTGCTCGCGGTGAATCTGCCGGCCGGTCCGTTCGAGGATGCGGCGGCGATCCTCACGTTCCTGCTTCAGGAAGTTGCGGACGTTCGAGACCGTCGAGGACTCGATGGGCGGGGTGCGGACGACTTCGGGCGTCCAGCCGACTTTCTGCGTAATCTCGCGGAGCGTCGAGCCGTGGCGACCGATGACCATGCCCGGTTTCTCGGCCTCGATGACGACTTCCCCGGTGTCGATGTGGAAGTCGAGGTCGGTGACGCCGGCCTCCTCGGGGATGACGCTCAGAATCTTGGGTTCGGCCTCTCGGGGGTCGGACAGCACGTCCGGGTCCGGGCGAACCGTGATTCGCTTTCGGAGCTTACTCGCGAGTTTCCGGATGAGGTCGCCGTTCTGAGCGAACTTCTTCGGGTCGCGCGTGTAGACGACGAGTTCGGGACCCTCGTACTTGACGTCGGAAACCGAGATGTCGCGGGGGAGTTCGTTCGTAATCTCTGCCTTCAAATTCTCGAGTTGTTTATCTACGGAGCTCATAGTTACGAGCGACCCGTCCGGTCCTGCGCCGGCAGGTCTCGGGAACCCCTACCTCAGGAGCGTCGACACGAGACGGTCCACGTGTACGAGTGCCAGTCTCGGCCAACTGCGGAGAGAGCATAGTGAACTGAATACGGTGGTATCTCGACTGCGGGAAGAGGCAGGGAAAACCCGCTTACCCGACAGTACCATGTCGCCAGTATAAAACCCTTCGCAAAGTCGAAGCATCTCGGGGCCGACCGACGACCATGGAACTCACACCGGCGGCCGTCTCGGCGGAGCACGACTGGGTCCGCGAGCGCGCAGACGTGGTCGTCCCGCTCATCAACGAGACGCGACGGCGACTCGGCGAGCAGTTCGACACGCGCGTCGGTGAGGTCGACGACGCGGCCTACCTCGACGCGGTCGACGCGGTGTTCGCCGACGGCGAGGTCGGCGTCAACGTCGCGGCCTACGTGCGCATCCTCAAACAGTTGGACGTGCAGGACGACTATCCGGGGTTCGTCGTGGACGAGGTGCTCGGCCGCGAACTCGCAGCGACCATCGCGGGCGGCGAACCGCTTCGACTGCTCGCGCAGGCGACGTTCCACTTCGCGGACGTGGCCGTCCACACCGACGGGCCCGCCGGACGCGACGACCTCGATGCCGCGCTCGCCGCGGGGTTTCAGACCCGCCTGCCGGGGTGGTCGTGGCGCGACGGCGACTCACCGTTCGATAGCCGGCGCTGACGACGGGGCGGTGTCACCGTAAAAACTGTGTTCGGACCGCTTACCACTCGATTCGGACGCGCTCCGACGACTGCTCGGACTCGCGTTCGGCCTGCGAATCGAGCTCGCTGAGTCGTCCGCGGAGCGCGCCGACGCACTCCTCGCACGCGGTCACGTGCGCGAGGACGCCGTTTTCGTACTCCGCCATGACCGCCCGTGGGGTCCGCCGCGTCGGTCGTTCCGGACCCATCCGGCCGATGCCGCGCACCTCGGGGTCGCCTAACCCCGCCAAGCGCTCGCCCCGCGTCGCCGCCCACCGCGCGTACGACGCGAGTCGGTCGCGGGCGCGACGCTCGCGCGGGCTCAACTTCCCCGACAGGTCTACGAACCGGTCCCACGTCTCGACCGTGTACTCTGAGACGAGGCCGCGTTCGACGATATCGTCCAGTCGTTCGATGACCGGTGTGAACTCCGCGCGCCGGCCGCTCGGAACCCACAGTTCGATCCGGACCGCCTCCTCCCGAGGAGTCGGCCGCTCGTCGCTCACAATTGTGTCCATTGTTAGCACGCCAACCACCACGTCGAAGGTAGGGCATCCGACGATATGTATCTATGCGTCCGCCGGAACCCCCGACGGTCGTCGGCGAGAGACGGTCCGCGCGGCGGGGCGGCGCGCCGGCACCTTCGGGGCGTTTAAGGGTTCGCTACGGCTACCGATGGGCAATGAGCGACGAGCAGGAACTCGGTATCACCGAGTCGAAGCAGTACAACACCGGCGAGTGGTACGCCGAGGTCGTCCAGAAGGCGGGCCTCGCGAACTACGGGCCGGAGGGGATGAGCGGCTTCATCGTGACTCGCCCGCGCGGCTACGCGCTGTGGGAGTCCATCCAGAACTACCTCGACGGCGAGTTCAAGAAGACGGGCGTCCAGAACGCGTACTTCCCGCTGTTTATCCCCGAGAGCTATCTCGAACGCGAAAAGGACATCGTCGAAGGCTTCGACCCCGAGGTCGCGTGGGTCACCCACGGCGGCCACGAGGAACTCGAAGAGCGCCTCGCCGTCCGCCCGACCTCCGAGTCTATCATCGCGCCCTACATGGCGCGGTGGGTCCGCAGTCACCGCGACCTCCCGCTCCGCGTGAACCAGTGGGCCTCCGTCGTTCGCTGGGAGGCCACGGAGACGAAGCCGTTCTTCCGCACCAAGGAGTTCCTCTGGCAGGAGGGCCACACGGCCCACGAGACCCGCGACGGCGCGTGGGACGAGACGATGACTCGTCTCTCGCAGTACCAGTCGCTCTACGAGGACGTGCTCGCCATCCCCGTGCTCCGCGGCGCGAAGCCGGAACACGACAAGTTCCCCGGCGCGGACACGACGACGACCGTCGAGGCGCTCATGCCCGACGGCAAGTCCGTGCAGGCCGGCACCTCCCACTACCTCGGCACCTCCTTCGCCGAGGCGTTCGACCTCACCTACACGACCGAAGACGAGGACGAAGAGCCCGCCCACACGACCTCGTGGGGGCTGTCGTGGCGCTCGCTCGGTGCGCTCATCATGACGCACTCCGACGACCAAGGCCTCGTCCTGCCGCCGACCATCGCGCCCGAGCAGGTCGTCATCGTCCCCATCTGGCAGGCCGACACGCAGGAGAAGGTCCTCGAGTACGCCGAGGACATCGCCGAAGACCTCGAAGACGCCGGCGTCCGCGTCGAACTCGACGCCCGCGACGAGCGCAACCCCGGCTTCAAGTTCAACGAGTGGGAGCTCAAGGGCGTCCCCGTCCGCTTCGAAATCGGCCCGAACGAGGTCGACGACGAGGTCGTCACGGTCGTCCACCGCCCCGACGGCGAATCGGTCGAACTCGATCGCGAGAACATCGCCGAGGCCGTCCAAGAGCAGTTCGACGAGGTGTACGCGAAGCTCTACGCCGCCGCCGAGGAGAACCTCGAAGAGAACGTCCGCGAGGCGTCCGCCCGAAACGAGATTCTCGGCACCATCGGCCAGCACGGCGGCTACGTGAAAGCGCCGTGGTGCGGTGACGAGGCCTGCGAGGAGGAGATTAAAGACCAAATCGCCGCCGAAATCGTCATGGTTCCCCTGAACGACGAAGACGCGGAGATTCACGACGGCGAGGACTGTGCGGTCTGCGGCGACGACGCCGAGGAGACCGCGTACTTCGCGAAGTCCTACTGAGCCGACCGCCGCGCTGTTCCACACGATTATTCATATTTTTCGTCGTGCGTCGAATCATCATTAGTCGACATACTATGTATGGATACATCCTTATATGACATTGTAACACCCTTATGGTTTCAGGAAAAGTTGCTTATGGGGGTAGCTGTACCATTGGCGTATGACCAAGCCACACATAGACGCACCCTTCGCTCAGGGCGGGTTAGCCGACCCGACCGACGAGCGGTCGAACTGCGGCGTTGGGGCCGTCGTAGACCTTGAAAACGGCGCCTCGCACCGCGTCGTCGCAGACAGCCTCGAACTCCTCGAAAACCTCGAGCACCGCGGCACCACGGGCGCCGAGGAGAACACCGGAGACGGGGCGGGTATCCTGTTCCAGCGACCGGACGAATTCTTCGAAGCAGTCCTCGAAACCGAGCTTCCGGACCTCTACGCGGCCGGTTCGGTGTTCATGCCGACCGACGACGAGGTCCGCGAGCGCGTTTCGGCGGTTGTCGAGGATTCGCTGGCCGACCACGGGCTGTCCGTGTTCGACTGGCGCGACGTGCCGACCAACAACTCCGAACTCGGCGCGACCGCGCTCGAATCGGAACCCGACGTCTGGCAACTGTTCGTCGAGCCGGCCGACGAGATGACCGCAGACGAGTTCGACCGAGCGCTCTACCTCGCCCGTCGAGCCGCCGAGAAGGCGGTCGATGCCCTCGCCATCGAGGGCGCAGGCCGGTTCTACGTCTGCTCGCTCGACCGCAAGACCATCGTCTACAAGGGGCTGCTCACGGCCGAACAGCTCCCGAACTACTTCCCCGACCTCGGCGACGAGCGGATGGTGACCGAACTCGCGCTCGTTCACGCGCGCTTTTCCACCAACACGCTGGGCGCGTGGCACCTCGCCCACCCGTACCGCCAGGTCATCCACAACGGCGAGATAAACACGATCCGCGGTAACGTCAACTGGATGCGCGCTCGCGAGACGGATCTCCAACACGAGGCGTTCGGCGACGACATCGAGACGCTTAGGCCCATCACGAAGGCCGACCAGTCCGACACCGCGAGCGTCGACAACGCGGTCGAACTGCTCCTCAAGGGCGGCCGCGAACTCCCGCACGTCTTGCGGATGCTCATCCCCGAGGCGTACCGCAACGACGACGCGATGGACCAGGCGCGACGCGACTGGTACGACTTCCACGCCTCGCTGGTCGAGCCGTGGGACGGCCCCGCGCTCGTCGCGGCGACCGACGGCGACCGTATCGCTGCCGTCCTCGACCGCAACGGCCTCCGGCCGTGCCGCTACGAGGTGACGACCGACGGCCGCCTCATCGTCGCCAGCGAGGTCGGCGCGCTCGACACCGACCCCGCGGAAATCGAGTCCCGCGGCCGCCTCCAACCCGGCGAGATTTTCATGGCCGACCCCGACGAGGGTCGCGTCATCCCCGACGCCGAGGTGTTCGACTCCCTCACGGACGAGAAGTACGGCGAGTGGCTCGACGAACAGCAGCGCCACCTCGACGAGCTCGCCGGCGACGCGGACTCCACCTCGCGCGGACAGGTCGAGTCGCTTCGGGCGACGCAGGCGGCGTTCGGCTACACGCACGACCAGCTCAACCACATGATAGAGCCGATGGCCCGCGACGGCAAGGACCCCGTCGGCTCGATGGGCGACGACACGCCGCTTTCGGTGCTGTCGGACCTCAACCGCCCGCTTTTTACCTACTTCAAGCAGCTGTTCGCGCAGGTGTCGAACCCGCCTATCGACTACATCCGCGAGAAGCTCGTGACGAGTCTGGAGTCGCGGCTCGGCTTCCAGCGTAACCTGCTTGACGAGTCGGCCGACCACGCGCGCCAGCTCGTCCTCGACTCGCCCGTCCTCACGGACGCCGAGACGGCGGCAATCAAGGACCTCGACGACGACATGCGCAGCGCCGTCGTCGACATCACCTACGAGCAGGGTGGCGACCTCCGCGAGGCCATCGAGGCCGTTCGCGACGAGGCCAAGGCGGTCATCGAAGACGGCGCGGACATCGTCGTCCTCTCCGACCGTGACGTCGGCCCCGACCGGGTCGCCATCCCGAGCCTGCTCGCGACGGGCGCAGTCCATCACAGCCTCGTCCGCAACGGCCTCCGGAACCACGCCGGCCTCGTCGTCGAGTCCGGCGACCCCCGCGAGGTCCACCACCTCGCCACGCTCGTCGGCTACGGCGCGGGCGCGGTGAACCCCTACCTCGCCTACCAGACCATCGA
This sequence comes from Haloferax sp. AB510, assembly GCF_024136985.1. Lineage (NCBI taxonomy): Archaea > Methanobacteriati > Methanobacteriota > Halobacteria > Halobacteriales > Haloferacaceae > Haloferax > Haloferax sp. AB510. The sequence goes on along the minus strand of NZ_JAMYJY010000016.1, from coordinate 30,811 downwards.
GGACGTCGTCGCCGGCCCCGACGGGGCCGACGAGGGCGAGGCCATCGACGCGTACGTTCACGCGCTCGAAGACGGCCTGCTCAAGACGATGGCGAAGATGGGCATCTCGACGGTCGAGAGCTACCGCGGCGCGCAGATTTTCGAAGCCGTCGGTCTCGACTCCGACTTCGTCGCCGAGTACTTCGAGGGCACCGAAATCCGCACCGAGGGAATCGGCCTCGATGTCATCGAAGAGGACCTTTTGACCCGCCACGCCGCCGCCTTCGGCGCGGACCCGAAGCTCGAACGGCAGGGCGAGTACGAGAACCGCTCGGCCGGCATCCACCACGGCTGGAACCCCCAGACCGTCGGCACGCTCCAGCAGTCCGTCCGCACCGGCGACTACGAGAAGTACCAGGAGTTCGCCGAACTGGTCAACGACCAGTCGGAACAGCTGAAGGCCCTCCGCGGCCTGCTCGAGTTTGACTCCGACCGCGAGCCTGTGGACATCGACGAGGTCGAACCCGTCGAGGACATCGTCAAGCGCTTCTCGACGGCCGCGATGTCGCTCGGCAGCCTCTCGCCGGAAGCCCATGAGAACAACTCCATCGCGATGAACCGCATCGGCGGCAAGTCCAACTCCGGCGAAGGCGGCGAACCGCCGGAGCGCTTCGGCACCGAAAAGGAGTGTAACGTCAAGCAGGTCGCCTCCGGCCGCTTCGGCGTCACCTCCCACTACCTCTCGTCGGCCGAGGAGATTCAGATCAAGATGGCGCAGGGGTCGAAGCCCGGCGAGGGCGGCCACCTGCCCGGTAAGAAGGTAAACGAGATGATCGCCCACGTCCGCTACGCGACGCCGGGCGTCGGCCTCATCTCGCCGCCGCCGCTGCACGACATCTACTCCATCGAGGACCTCAAACAGCTCATCTTCGACCTGAAGTCGGCCAACCCCGACGCCGACATCAACGTCAAGCTCGTCTCCGAGGCCGGCATCGGCACCATCGCCGCCGGCGTCTCGAAGGCGAAAGCCGACGTGGTCCACATCTCCGGCCACGATGGCGGCACTGGCGCGTCGCCGAAGACCTCCATCAAGAACGCGGGCCTCCCGTGGGAACTCGGCCTCGCCGAGGCCAATCAGATGCTCCGCGCGACGGGGCTTCGCTCCCGCATCCGCGTCTCCGTCGACGGCGGCATGAAGACCGGCCGCGACGTGGCCATCGCCGCCCTCCTCGGCGGCGAGGAGTACATCTTCGGGACCGCGTCGCTCGTCACCTCGGGCTGTGTCATGGCCCGCCAGTGCCACGAGAACACCTGTCCGGTCGGTGTTGCCACGCAGGACGAGAACCTGCGCCGCCGCTTCCCCGGCGAGCCCGACCACGTCATCAACTACATGACGTTCATCGCGCAGGAACTCCGTGAGATTATGGCCGACCTCGGCTTCACCTCGCTCGACGAGATGATCGGTCGTCCGTCCCTGCTCCGGCAGGTCGAGACGGACCACGAGAAGGCCAAGCACCTCGACCTCTCGTCGGTGCTGGCCGAGCCCAAGACGGGCGCGCGCCGCAAGACCGAAGACCAGGTCCACGCGGACATCGGGACGCACGTCGACCACAAGCTCATCGACGAGGCCGCGGAGGCAATCGAGGACCGCGAGCCGGTCGTCATCCGCCGCGACCTCTCGAACGTCGACCGCGCGGTCGGCGCGATGCTCTCGAACCGCATCTCCAACGCCCACGGCGGCGAGGGCCTGCCGGACGACACCATCCGCTGCGAGTTCGACGGTATCGCCGGCCAGACGTTCGGCGGCTTCCTCGCCCGCGGCGTCACGATGCGGCTCACCGGGGCCGCGAACGACTACGTCGGTAAGGGGCTCTCCGGCGGCCGCGTCATCGTCAACACGCCCGCCGAGGCCAACTACGAGGCCGCAGAGAACATCCTCATCGGCAACGTCGCCCTCTACGGCGCGACGCAGGGCGAATGTTACGTCAACGGCCTCGCCGGCGAGCGCTTCGGCGTCCGTAACTCCGGCGTGAAGGCGGTCGTCGAGGGCGTCGGCGACCACGGCTGCGAGTACATGACCGGCGGCGTCGTCGCCGTGCTCGGCGAGACGGGCCGCAACTTCGCCGCGGGCATGTCCGGCGGCGTGGCTTACGTCTACGACCCCGACGACGAGTTCGCCGCGAAGGCGAACACCGAGATGGTGACGCTCGAAGACCACCTCGACGACAAGGACGAGGCGATGCTCACCCGCCTCGTCGAGAACCACCTCGCGTACACCGAGTCCGACCGCGCGGCCGAACTGCTCGACGACTGGCAGTCGGTACTCGGCGACTTCGTGAAGGTGATGCCCGACGCGTACGCCGAGGTCATCGCCGAGGACGGCCGCGAGGACGTCCGCAACGAACTCCCGGCGAAGGCGGGCGCAATCGTCGACGCCGGTACCGACAGAGTCGGCGCAGCGACGACGAGCGACGACTGAGGACCGACTTGACCGTCAGCGACTGACGGTCCGGTCGACGTCCCGCGTTTTCTTGCTGTTCGGCGTGTTTTTTCGGACTGTTTCGTATCACTTATCGAACAGATAATGATGTGCCGTCCGGGGCCATGTCGGCGTGGACATGACCCGAGATTACTCGCGGCGGACAGTCCTCGCCACGCTCGGTGCCCTCACGGCATCCGGCGTCGCCGGCACCTCGCTCGCGGACAGTCACTCGACGGCAGACTCGGACACGGTCACGACCGAGGGTTGGTCGCAGTCTCGTGCCGAACCGGGACGCACCGGTGCAGTCGCTCCCGAATCGGCGCCTGACGACGAGTACGCCGCCCTGTCGTGGCTCGACGGAACGTGGCATAAGACCAGCGCGAACGAGGTACTCGTCGACGACGGGGCCGTCTTCCAGACGTTCTACACCAACGACAGTACGTTCCGAGGGGGCGTCGTCGCCTACGAGGCCGACACGGGCAAAGAACGTTGGAAATACATTGCCCCGGAGTACGGGGCGTCAGAACCCGGAATCGGCCGAGTAACCGACACACCAGCCGTGGCAGAAGGGACGCTCTTCGTGACGAGCGAGGCAGGATACACCGATCCGGACGTCAAATACGGTGGACTCCACGCGCTCGACCTGGATACCGGCGAAATTAATTGGCAGAAGACACCAGCGGACTACGCGAGTCCGGACAAGGAGTGGCTCGGGACGCCGCTCGTCGCCGACGGCTCCCTCTACGTCCAGCACCTGACAAACGCCAGCGCAGACCCGGACCAACAGGAGTCGGTCGTCGCGGAACTCGACCCCGAGAGCGGCGAAGTCGTGTGGCGCTCCGACGCGTCGTATCGGTCCTATCCCTACATTGGCGACGACGAGACGCTCTACGGGATGGCGACGTACACCGACGAGAAGAACGAACTCGTCGCGTGGAACGCGAACGACGGGAGCAGGCGGTGGACGGCGGTGCTGGAAGACGGTGTGAACTTCGTCGACTCAGCCCACAAAAACGGCCGCATCTACCGTTCCTCCGGCAATCGGTTCCGAACGGACGAGATAAACCGAGTCGTCGCACACAGCGACGAGGACGGGAGCATCGAGTGGGAGACGAGACTCACACCCGACGGCGAGGCGTCGGCGCGGTTCATCAGCGCACCGGCCGTCGCCGACGGCACCCTCTACGTCACCACCGCGCTCGACGTGGACTCGGTGGCCGAGGAGGGTATCCTCTCGACGGTCTACGCGCTCGACGCCGACACCGGAGACGTGCTGTGGACACACGACACCTCGACAGAACTCCACGGCGACCCGAGCGTGGCCGGCGACACCGTCTACCTCGGCGGGAGCGCCATCCCCAAGGCTATCGGAGACCTCGAACGCGAACGCCGACATCCCACGATACACGCGCTCTCGACCGAAGACGGGTCCCAGCAGTGGTCCTATCTGGTTCGACACGAGCAGAGCGCACCGTCCCGAAAAGCATCGACGCCGGCGCTCGCGGGCGGACGAATCCTCACGGGCTATCTGGAAGAGGAGTCCACCGAGCAAGCCGGGGTGTTCGCCCTCGAAGGGAGTCCGGAGGCCCCCGATTCGAGGAATCTCCCGCGCTCCTCGGACGCCCCGGTCGCCCGCATCGTCACCGACCCCGAAGACGCCGACTCGACGGACCTCGATTCCGGGACCACCGTCGGCCTCGACGGAACCGCGTCGACGGGTGAGGTGGCGACCTACGAGTGGCAGTTCGGCGAGGGCGCATCGTTCGAAGAACGCGGTTCGACGACGGAGATTACGCTCGACTTCTGTGGGACGCTCGACGTGACGCTCCGCGTGACGGGCCCCGACGGCAACCAGAGCACCGACAGGGTTCGTCTCTCCACCGACAGATAGTCGCACAAGCGGGACCGCGGCCCACCCCCGTCGCCCCATTTTTCCACCGGTCGTCCGAACTCGATGGTATGACCCGCGAGTACGACAAACTCGTCCGCGACGACATTCCCCGAATCGTCCGCGAGTCGGGCGAGACGCCGGTCGTCCACGTCGCCGACGACGAGGAGTTCGACCGCCGACTGCGCGAGAAACTGGTCGAAGAGGCCGAGGAGTTCGCCGAATCCGGGCGCGTCGAGGAACTCGCTGACGTGTACGCTGTCGTCGACGCGGTACTCGCCCGACGCGACGAAGACTGGGAGACGGTCCAGACGGCGGCGCGAGAGAAGGCGGCCGAGCGCGGTGGATTCGAAGACGGCGTGGTACTCGAACGCGTCGAGTGAGGTCCGCGCCGGCTACGCCGACGCGTGATTAGACACAGTCGTCGGCACCGTCGCCAGCGCTTCCGCCGTCAGTCGACCCGCTTCCGTCGTCGGTCGAATCGTCGCTATCGGCGGGTGCGACGAAGACGTTCATCTGTGCATGCTCCTGCCGGCCGTAGATGTCTTCGACGCCGACAGAGACGTTTTCGTACTCAGTGTACTCGTAGACGACTGTCTCGCTTCTGTCGTCTCCGTCGCCGTCCACGATGGTGGTCGGCCCCTGGAAATCCCAGTTGTACGAGTCGAACTTGCCCTCTCCGCGGACCTCGAAGGTTATCGGTTCGCCCGCTGTCGGTTCTTCGGTGAGGAGTTCGATCCTCGGGTCCAGTTCACCCTCGCACTCGACGGCTCTGAAGGTCGTCGTCGCCTCCGCGGTCTGGTTGTACTGGTTCCGAACGACGAGTCTGGCGGTGTACTCACCGATTTCGTACTCGTGTTCGGCGCGGACGAATCCACCGCCAGATTCCCGAAAGTCGACTGTCCCGTTACCGTTGAAGTCCCACTCGTAGAGGAGGTTTGCGCGGTCATCGTCGGTGAGATCTTCGTCGAAATCGACTGCGAACGTCGTCGGCACGCAGGCTCCGGGTGTCGTCTGTTCGGGTTCGATGCTCGGCGTCGGTGCCGCGGGGGGATCGGGGTGCGTTTCGATTGCCTCCCCCTGCGTGAAGAGCATCTCACCGTCGTGAGCCATCGCGTATTCACCACCCACGCCGGGTATCCAGTTCTGCAACGCTCCGGACTGTGCGTCGAAGACGACGATACCGCCAGCGACGTCCATATCGAGGTTGACGTAGAGGTTGTCGTCGGCAATCAGCGGCGGTGCGTTGAATGACACGTCGTATTCAGGGAGCGTCTTGCCGGGTTCGATCCACCGTTCTTCGCCGGTCGCGGCGTCTAGTGAGACGAGAGTCCCTTCGGTAGTTGTCGTGGCGACCGTCCCCGCACCGACGGCAAGCGTCAGGGCGGGGTCGTACCCGCCGACGTCCGACATCTCGTGTCGCCACGCCGTCTCCCCGGTGTTCGAATCGATGGCGTAGACGGACGTCGTCTCGGCAGTTCCGACGACGAAAACAGTCCCGTCGTGGACGCTCACCGACGAGACACACGTCGCGTCATTCGCTGACGACCACACCGCCGACCCATCAGACGGATTCAACGCGAGGACGCCGGACTCCGTGGGGGCATAGAGCGTCCCATCCGCCACCGCAGGCGATGTCGAACTCTGAACGTTGTTCATCACCCGGTTATCTTCGAAGCGTCGGAACGTCACGTCACGACGCCACAGTTCGGTTCCGTCGGCGATGTCGTAGGCGACGAGACTATCGGGGTTCCCGTCGTCCGTCGTATCTTCGCCGACGAAGACGGACCCGTTCGCGACGACGGCGGTGGTGAAAGTGGGGTTGCTCGTCCGCCACTGGGCCTCGTAGGAACTCGTGTCCAACGCCACGAGTCCTTCGTCCGTCGGTACGAGGAGCGTCCCATCCGCGACCGCGGGCGTCAATTTGTAGTTGCCGCCCATAGTACTGCTGCCAATCTCGACGAACGACCCGTCGGTGGTGAACGCACCAAACAGGCCATCGCCCAATCGCAACCCCATGTAGACGACGCCGTCGGCGACGACGATGCCCGTGGACCCCGCGGGAGTGACTTCGAATTCGACGTCTGCCCACGCATCTCGAACCGCCGCCGTTCCAAGCGAATCGGTCGCTCTCGACCCGGTGTGCGCCGCGTCGCCCTGCAATTGCTTCCAGGCACCGGAAGCTTCCGCGACATCGGAGCCGTCGGCTGCGAGTACCTCGCCACCGACGAGAGACCCGCCAGCAAGGAGCGCCGTCGATGAAAGCACTGTGCGTCTGGTCAGCGAGTTTTGGTCGTTTGTCACGGCTTACGGTGCACACCCGTGAAGGTTCATTACACACCCGATAAATCGACTGCAACAGTCGGACACGAGACGTGCAATCCGTCGCAGTTGAGCGTTTCGCTGCGTGTCCCCTCGAACCGGCACCCGCCACCGATTCTCCCACGTTTTTCACCGCGCGCGCCCTCGTCCGAGACATGGACAACGCACTCGTCATCGGCGGCACGCGATTCATCGGCCGCCACCTCGTCTCGGAACTCCTCGACAACGGCTACGCCGTGACCATCTTCAACCGCGGCAACCACGACAACCCCTTCGACGACGATCCGCGCGTCCAGCACGTGCAGGGCGACCGAACCGACGACGAGGCGCTCCGGACCGCAAAACTGACCGTCGACCCCGACGCGGTGTTCGACTGCGTGGCGTACAAGCCCGCGGAGGTCGCTTCGGCGGTCGATATCTTCGCCGACGTGGACGCCTACGTCTACATCTCCAGCGGCGCGGCCTACGGGGCCGAAGTCATCCCGAAGCGCGAGGGCGAGACGCCGCTTTGCGACTGCACCGACGAGCAGGCGACCGACGACTCGGGCGCGAGCTACGGCCCGCGGAAGGCCGAGGGCGACCGCGTCGTCTTCGAAGCGGCCACCCGGGGAATCAACGCGATGTCCGTCCGCCCCTGTATCGTCTACGGCCCCGAGGACTACACCGAGCGACTCGATTACTGGATCGACCGCGTGCTGAACTACGACCGCGTCGTCGTCCCCGGCGACGGAACGAACGTCTGGCACCGCGCCTACGTCGAGGACGTGGCGAGCGCGATGCGCGTCGTCGCCGAGGAGGGCGAGGCCGGCGAGGCCTACAACGTCGGCGACAGGCGGCTCGTCACGCTCGAAGAGATGGTCGAAGTCATCGCCGACGCCGCGGGCACCGACGTCGAGGTCGTCCACGCGGGCGAGCGCGAACTCGCCGCGACGGACCTCTCGATGGATGATTTCATCCTCTACCGCGACTACCCCCACGTCCTCGCGACGGACAAACTGGCCCGTCTCGGCTGGGGGTCTACCCCCGTCGAGGAGGCGATGCGCCGGTCGGTCGCCGACCACCGCGAGAGCGACCGCGACGGCTCCGAACACGACCCCGGCCGCGAGGCCGAAGAACGCGTGCTCTCGATTCTCGACACGCTCTGAGAGCGTCGGCGCTCCGCGTCAGCGGGCCGACGTTTGCGTTTGCCCGATGCGCCGACAACGCTGTCGCTGGAGAAGCAGAGCGCTTCGCTGAGTCGTTTTCTTCGAAAAACGAAGACGACGACCGTGCCGTCGCTCAGTTGAACTGGCCGTCGTGGTCCATCTCGGGGACCTCGTCTTCGAGCCACTCGCGGAACCACTTGACGCGCTTGAGCCGCTGGTGGGCGAAGCTCTGGGCGGTGTCGGTTTCGAGACGCTCGGAGGCGTCGCGGCCGCGTTCGAAGACGCGCTCGACCATCTCGGCGGCGTCCATGTGCGTCCGGGCCTCATAGCCCATCCGCAGGAGCATCAGCGCGGTGCCGTTCGCGCCGATTTTGTCGAGGATGTCGGCCTCGATGAGACAGCGCGTCTCCAGCGACACGTCCGTCAGCGGCCCCTGATACGAGTGGTCGGAGACGACCTGACACACCTGCTCGACAAACGACTCGGGGTAGTCGCCGTGGGTGCTGAGGAACTCGCGGGCGACGCGAGCGCCCTCCTCGGCGTGGACCTCCTGGTCGGCTTCGAGCTTCGAGATGTCGTGAAAGAGCGCGGCGACGCGGACGACGTCCACGTCCGCGCCCTCGCGGTCGGCGATGCGCGTCGCGAGGTCGACGACGTTGAGGATGTGGTTGAACCGGTACTCCGCGGAGTGCCACGGGTACCAGCGCATCCGCCCGCCGTCGTCTTCGTTTTCGACGCTCGCAGAGAGATAGTCCGAGACGAAGCGCTTCATATCCTCGAACTCCGCGTCAGAGACGGCCGACTCTTTGATTTCAACGCCCACGGCAGAACCTCCGTAGGTGTTGGCACGTGCGTATTCTCATTACACGGAATGAGGGTCGTTCCACTCTTAGGCGTTACGACCACCCTGAGTCGCGCGAACCGTGCTCTCGGGCGAACAGACCGGGTCTCGTGGGCGGCAGTGTGACTCGGTGCCGCATCGGCGGGAGTTAACTCGACCGACCGCGTCGTCCCCGCCGTGACCGAAGCACGATACCTCGACGACGCGACGACACACGAGTTCGAGGCGACCGTCGAGACAGTCCGCGGCAGCGACCGCGTCGTTCTCGACCGGACCTACTTCTACCCCACCGGCGGCGGCCAACCGAACGACACGGGGACGATTTCGGTCGACAGTGAGCGGTTAGCAGTAACGGACGTACGGAAACGCGACCGAATCGAACACGTCGTCGCGGGCGACGCGCCCGAACCGGGGACGACCGTCACCGGACGCGTCGACGCGGCGCGGCGGCGCGCCCACAGCCGCTACCATACGGCTCAGCATCTCCTCTCTGCGGTCCTCCTCGACGAGTTCGACGCCGAGACGACCGGCAACCAACTGTACGCCGACCACGCGCACCTCGACTGCGCCTACGACCGCTTCGACGGCGACGACCTCCGCACCATCGAGACGCGCCTGAACGACCTCGTCGCGTCCGACCTCCCCGTCCGGTGGTACAGCCTCGACCGCGAGGAGGCCGAGGCGACGCTCGACCCCGAACGAACCCGACTGCATCTGCTTCCGGAGTCGATTCGGGAGGTTCGAATCGTCGAAATCGGCGACGCTGACGACCCCTTCGACCGGACCGCCTGCGCGGGGACGCACGTCTCGGCGACGGGCGACATCGGCACGGTCTCCGTCACCGGCCGGACGACCCAAGGCTCGACTCACGAGCGCGTGAACTTCGTCCTCGAATAGCCGATTCGACCCCGGCTGAACCCAACTGACCGCCCGCGACTACGTCGACTGGGCCGCCTCGGCCCGCGCCCGCGGCTCGCACACCCACCCTTCCTTGACCGGGACTAGCTCGTAGCCCGAATCACGGAGCAGAGCCTTCGCCGCCGCCTCGTCGTGGCTCCCGCGGGCGTCGTGCAGTTCGAAATACACCGTCGGTCGGTGCTCGCGGAGGACCGTTTCCGCCCCCCGGAGCACGTTCAGACCGAACCCCTCGACGTCAACCTTCAGGTGGTCCGGCGGTGGGACCCTCCCGGAATCGACGAGCGAGTCGAGCCGTCGCATCGACACCGACGCCGTGTCGACGATCTGCGCCTCCCACGCGCTGGCGTGGTCCCGCGAGAACGAGCCCAGTTCGTCGTAGCTCGACAGATGGAACTCACGCGACTCGTCGGCGTCACCGAGGCCGCAGTCGAGCAGGTCGACCCGGTCGCCGAAGTCGTTCACCTCGACGTTTGACCGCAACTGGCCGACGACCTCGGGGTGCGGTTCGACGGCGACCACCCGCGTAGAGGACTCGCTGGCCGCGACCGCGAGCGTGTAGGTACCCGTGTTCGCGCCCACGTCGACCACGACGTCACCGTCGTCGAGACCGAGCAACAGCGCCTGCAGGAGCACGTCGTTGCCGTGGCGGTTGTACAGTTCGTAGCTCCTGAAACTCGTCCGCCCGACGTGCTTCTTCGTGGCGACGAGCCGTCGCTCGTAGTTCGCCCGGACGAGCGCGTAGTGGAGGGAGTACGCGAGGTGGCGAGCGGCCGACACCGGATGCAGCAGAGACACGTTAGTGTATTGTCATTGTGTGCCGATAAAAATCACTCGGCGGTGACGGGGCTCCGTGTGTCATCTGGCCGGTGCTTCGAGAGTCGAATCGTGGCTACGCGACGCGCTCTTCGCGTTAGTTCGTCGGAGAAGTTTGAGTAGTCCCGGGCGGATTCGAACCGCCGTCAGCGGCTGTCTTCTCGGCACGCAATGAACCGTACCAATCCAAAGGCCGCTATGATTGGCCACTACACCACGGGACTTCGGTCACGTCGTTCACTCGTCCCCTGTGCCTCGCAATCTCTTCGAGATTGCTCACCACCACGGGACTGCGCACTCGTCGGTTATCCGCTGGTAAATGAAAACGCTTCGGTTCCGGTCGGTCGGCGGCGGCGATTAATCGGCGACTTCCGTCTCCGTCTCGGGTTCCGCACCGCACACGTCGAGATACTCGCAGGCGTCCGTCTCGGGGTCGAAACAGTCGGGACACTCGGAGTTGCGGTCGATGATGGTGTCGAGTCGCTCCGCGATCATCCCGTCGATGACGGGTTCGAGATCGCGGGCCTCCGCGCGGAACTCCTCGACGTCGAGGACGTTCGAGAGGAAGCGCTCGATGATGCAGTAGGTCTGGAGCGCGTTGCGGGCGCGGACGATGCCCTCGTCGGTGAGGGTGACGCCCTTGTACTTCTCGTGTTCGGCGAGGCCACGGGATTCGAGTTTGCCGATCATCTCGTTCGCGCTCGCCGGGCTCACCTCCATCATGTCCGCGAGCGCGCCGGTGGCTGCCGGACCGTTCTCCATCTCCTGCAGCAGGTAAATCGCCTTGACGTATTGGTCTGCCGTGTTCATCATTTCACTCGCGGTCTTCCATGATTCGCGTCACTTCTTCTACGCCCTCGGCTTCCTCCTCGCGAATCGCCGACAGCGTCGCGACGAGCTCCTCGCGGTCGATAGAGAACTGTGCGTCGCTCGCCTCGATGGCCTCGATGACGTCGTCGTAGAACTTGTAGGCGGTCTCCTCGTTACAGAGTTGGTCGTAGAGGACGCCGTCGAAGTCCTCGGGTTTCGTCTGGCCGTACTGGGCTTCGACCAGCGCCTCGATCTCCTCGAAGGGGACGCTGTCGACCTCCAGCCGGTCGATGACGGCTTCGAGGCGTTCGCGGTGGTCGGCGGACTCCTCGGCGGCGTGCGAAAGCAGGGCTCGAACCTCCTCGTCGAGCGCGTCTTCGCCGAGTTCCTCGTGGTGGTGGTAGGCGCGCGCCTCCACGACCTCTTCGAGGACGATACCGATCTGGAGGAGTCGGGCGAGCTGGTGGTCCGAGGTGACCTGATACCCGACGCTCACGGACTCGTCCCCCTCACCGTTCGAAGACACGGTCCCGCGACGTACATACACACCTCTCCGAGAGTAACCGACTTAAGCGGTTCCCTCGCGGGTCGGCGAGGCGGGAAGAATCGATCGGCGAAACGGCGAAAAAACGGTCGGCGAAGCCGCGCCGCGGAGCGGTCTGCCTACCGCAGGCGGGCCGCGATGAGTTCCTCGAGGTCGTCGCGGAACTCGTCGACTGCGATCTCTTCGAGGACGGGGACGAAAAAGCCCTCCACGAGCATGTTACGGGCCTGTTCTTCGGGGATGGACCGAGAGACCATGTAGAAGAGGTCCTCGGCGTCGACCTGCCCGACGGAGGCGGCGTGAGACGCCTCGGTGTCGTGGTTGTTGATGATGAGCTTCGGCGACGCATCGGCCTCGGACTGGTCCGAGAGCATCAGCGTGTTCTCACGCTGGTAGGAGTTCGTGCTCCACGCGTCGCGGCCGACGTCCTGGACGCCCTCGTACACCGAGCGCGCCTCGTCGTCGAGGACGCCGCGGGTCACGAGGTCGGCCGTCGTGTTCTCGGCTTTGTGCCAGACGCGGGCGTTCACGTCGAGGTGCTGGTCGTCGTGACCGAAGAACGCGCCGACGATTTTCGTCTCCGACGCCTCGCCGTTGAGTTCGGTCTCGACGTCGCTGCGGGTGAGCCGCGAGCCGAGGTTCCCCTCGATCCAGTTGACGGTCGAGTAGGTACCGGCGTCGGCGCGCTTGAGCGAGTACGTGTACGTCTCCTCGTCGAGGTTCTGCAGGGAGCCGTACTGGACGTACGAGTTCTCGCCCGCGTCGATTTCGACGAGATTCGAGAAGTACCGCGCGTCGTCGACGCTGTCGCCGGACTCGATGGCTTCGAGGATGGTGACCGACGAGGATTTCTCGGTGACGACGAGCGTGTGGCTGAACAGCGACCGAGAGTTCATCTCGGCGCGAATCTTCACGTCCTCGGCGTCGACGCCCTCGGGGACGTAGATGAACGTGCCCGTCGTGAACAGCGCCGCCGAGAGGGCGGTGAGGTAGTTCGACTTGGGGTCGACGACGGAACCGAAGCGCTCCTCGATGAGGTCGCCGTACTCGGAGAGCGCCTCCGTGAAGGGGAGGACGACGACGCCCTCGGGCGACTCGCGGGTCGTCTCGTCGGCCTGGTTCAGCGGGTCGACGAGCGACTCGAAGTCGAGCGCTTCGAGGTTCGTCCAGCGGCGACCGGGCGTCTGGATGACGTCAGGCAGTTCGAGCTCGTCGAGTGCTTCGAGGGCTTCGAGGCGGGCCTCGAGGAGCCACTCCGGCTCGTCCCGTGCGTCCGAAATCTCTCGTACCGTCTCTGCGGACAGGTTTGCGGGAAGTTGCGCACTCATTGGTTATCCGAGGCTACCCTCCATCTCGAGTTCGACGAGTCGGTTGAGTTCGACCGCGTACTCGATGGGCAGTTCCTCCGTGATGGGTTCGATGAACCCGGAGACGATCATCTGCTTCGCGTCATCGTCGTCGAGACCGCGCGACTGGAGGTAGAAGATGTCCTCGTCGCCGATCTTGCCGACGGTCGCCTCGTGGGCGACGTCCACCGTGGACTCGTTGATCTCCATGTACGGCATCGTGTCCGAGGTGGACTCGTTGTCGAACATGAGCGCGTCACACTCGACCGCAGTCGAGGAGTTCTTCGCGCCGTTGGCGATGTGGACGAGACCGCGGTAGTTCGTGCGGCCACCGTCCTTCGAGATGGACTTCGACTCGATGGTCGACTTCGTCTCGGGGGCGTTGTGGTACACCTTCGCGCCGGTGTCGATGTTCTGGCCCTCGCCCGCGAAGGCGATGGTGATGTGGTTGTCGGAGGCGCCGCGGCCCTTCAGAATCGAGGCCGGGTACAGCATGGTGGCCTTCGAGCCCATCGAGCCCGAAATCCACTCCATGCGGCCGCCCTTCTCGACGATGGCGCGCTTGGTGTTCAGATTGTAGGTGTTCTTCGACCAGTTCTGGACGGTCGAGTACTGGACGTGGGCGTCCTCGCCGACGAACACTTCGACGCCGCCGGAGTGGAGGTTGAACGCGGAGTACTTCGGTGCCGAACAGCCCTCGATGTAGTGGACTTCGGAGCCCTTCTCCGCGACGATGAGCGTGTGCTCGAACTGGCCCATGCCCTCGGAGTTCATGCGGAAGTACGCCTGCACCGGCATCTCGACCGTCACGTCCTCGGGGACGTAGACGAACGAGCCGCCGGACCAGATAGCGCCGTGAAGCGCCGCGAACTTGTTGTCGCTCGGAGGGACGCACTTCGTCATGAAGTACTCCTTGACGATGTCTTCGTGCTCCTGGACCGCCTGGTCCATGTTCATGAAGACGACGCCTTTCTCCTCCCAGCGCTCCTGCATGTTCTGGTAGACGACTTCGGACTCGTACTGGGCACCGACGCCCGAGAGGGCGTTCTTCTCGGCTTCCGGGATACCCAGTTTGTCGAAGGTGTCCTTGATGTCGTCCGGCAGGTCACGCCAGTCGTCCACGCCGCCGCGGACTTCCACGTCGGGGCGGATGTACGGGACGATCTCGTCCACGTTGACCTCGGAGAGGTCGGGCTGGCCGGGCCAGTCGGTCGGCATCGGCATCTTCTGGTACTGCTTGAGCGCGCGAAGGCGGCGCTCGAGCATCCATTCGGGCTCGTCTTTGTCCTCCGAGATGACGCGGATGGTCTCTTCGGTGAGACCCTTCTCGGCCACGAACGCGGCCTTCTGCTCCTTCTTGAACTCGAAGCGAGCTTCCGTGTCTGTCTCTTTGAGGTGGTCTTGGTCGGAACTCATGATGTTGGGGGATTACGCGGCTTCGTACACTTCCTCACGGACCCAGTCGTAGCCTTTGTCTTCGAGTTCGGACGCGAGCGAGGCGTCGCCGCTCTTGACGACCTTGCCGTCCAGCATGATGTGGACGTGGTCCGGCTCGACGTATTCGAGGATACGCTGGTAGTGAGTGATCTGGAGGATACCCGTGCCCTGCTCGTCGCGCAGCGCGTTGATACCCTTCGAGACGTCCTGCAGGCGGTCGATGTCGAGACCGGAGTCGATCTCGTCGAGAACCGCAATCGACGGTTCGAGAATCGCGGCCTGAAGGACCTCGTTTTGTTTCTTCTCGCCGCCGGAGAACCCGGCGTTGAGGTAGCGCTGCATGAACTTCTCGTCCATGTCGAGCAGCTCCATCTTCTCTTTGAGGAGCTTCTGGAACTCGGCGACGCCGACTTCGCCGTCGTCGACGTTACCCTCCATCGGGGAGGTGTCGTAGCCGGCTTCCTCTTCTTCTTCCTCGTCGTCCTCGCCGAAGAGGAGCTCCTCGCGCTCGTCGATCTTCGCGTTGAGCGCGGTGCGGAGGAAGTTCGTCATGGTGACGCCCTCGATTTCCGCGGGGTACTGGAAGCCGAGGAAGATGCCGAGCGCGGCGCGCTCGTTCGGCTCCAGTTCCAGAAGGTTCCACGTGCGGGCGTCGTCCGGAATTTCGAGGTCACCGAAGTCGTCGTCCTCCAGGTGGAGGAGGATTTCGCCGTCGGTTACCTCGTAGGCGGGGTGGCCGGCGATAATTTTAGAAGTCGTAGACTTGCCGGACCCGTTGGGACCCATCAGCGCGTGGATCTCGCCGGATTTGACTTCCAGGTCGACACCTCGCAGAATCTGCTCACCGTCTTCCTCCGCGACTCGTGCGTGGAGGTTCTTGATCTCGAGAGTTGCCATCGTTGGTTCGTTGCCTCGTACTCGAAGGGTGGGGAGTATCGCCCATAATGCTTGCGCATTCACCCCCGCCACCTTTTGTAGAAAGAAAATTTGTTTTCAAATCCGCAAAAAATCACGGCGGTTCGCGACGCGCGTCCGGGTTTTGGACAGCCGAACACCGTTACGGTCCCGACCACTGCGTAACCGAATATGGTTTCATTACCCGGTGATACGACCGATCACATGAAGCTCCCGAGGCCGGTCTGTTCCTGTCCGCTTTTCACCTCGTCCCACGACATCCCGAGCGCCTCGATAACGCGGGAGATCGGCCCCTCGAGCGTCTTGGTGAGCATCGTATCCCAGTCGACTTCGAACGCCTCGGGAATCTGGTCTGCGTACTCGAAGCAGATGACGTCGGGGTCGCGTTTGAACTCGCGGTAGAGATCGTCGACCTGCGGGTCGAACTCGCCGGTCTCCATCTCACGGAACCACGACGGGTGGACTTTCTTGAGGTAGACCCGCTTCGGCTTCGAGCCCCGCCCGAAGTTCGTCCCGAGGAAGGCGTTGGCGTACTGCGCGCCGCGGACATGTGCGGTCGGCGTCTCGTACGCCGAGAGGCGCTTGCCGATTCCGCCGGGAATGCCGGCCTGTTCGAGCGGCAGGTTCCCCGCCTCGAAGTCGGTGATGATGTCGTGGAGGTAGTCCTTGATGACCTCGGTGTCCTCGCCGTGGACGATCATGTCGATGACGTTCTTCTGGACCTCTTTGGTTATCTGCGCGATGTCCGACCGTTTGTACTCGAAGCCAGTGATGTCGATGTCGTCGACGTGCTTTCCCTCCTTCCAGACGATGTGGCCCGCGTAGCGCTTTTTCTTGCCCGCCTGGAAGAACCGCCGGTAGAGCTTCTCGAACTCGATCTGGAAGCGGTGGAACTCCGCGTCGAGTTGCTCGAGAGCGAACTGATCGTACGAGCCGTTGATTACATCTTCGAGTTCGAACCCTTTTTTGATGGTCGCGGCGATGGTTTCCAGTTCCTCGTCGTCCATCCCGGGGTGTTTCTCTCGCATCTCGTCGGTGACTTCGATGTCGTCGCGGACCTCGTCGGGGGAGATGTCACCCAACTGTAACATAACCGAGTCGGTGTCTCCATAGACGACTTCGTATCCCTCGTTCGTGACGACCTCGTCAGTGTAATCGATGACCTCTCGACCGGTTGCGGTGACCGCGGCCCCCATCTCCTTATCATAGAGTCGGAACCGGTCCCATCCCAGGACACCGTAGAGCGACTGGCCAACGAACTGGAATTTCCCGTTTCGACCGGCCAGGAGAGTGTGGTTGTCGGCAACAGTCACGCAGTATGCACCGTCTTCAGCCTCACTCCGCCCGCCTGAACGATGCATTCGGAAGCTGTTTTTCCCACCTTCGGTACAGTAGATGCGCCACGAACCGCTGTCGTGGTTGTAGCTCGCCGTTTTTCCGAGGTGCGCACAGAGACGGAGGACATCGTCACGAAGCCGCTCGCTCGATGTTGTGTAGCGCCAACTGTTCACCTGTCGGTCGCCGTCGCCCGCGACGAGCGTGTCGAGGAACCGCTCTTTTTGTTCGCGGCTTGCCTCGAACACGAGTTCTGGTAGGTGCTTCTCGAAGCTGTTCTCGCCGCACGTTCCCTCCAACCAGCGACCGAGGAGACGAGAGGTGAACTGATAGCCACGCTCGTCGACGTAATAGTCGAACTGCATTCGGTCGAGGAGTACGCCAATTTCGGTGTGGTCGCCTCGGTCACCACCGTCTGCGATGGCGTCCTGGGCGATGGTAATGGTTGTCGAGCTTCCGCGGAAGTTCTCCCCGAACTGTTTGTCCTCAGACGCGTACACCGACCCCTCGGTAATGTACCACGCGAGGAGTTCGAGGAAGTCGCCACCGTCGTAGAAGCGGGGAATCCATTTCCGTCCACGTTCGCTGTGGATGTAAAACTGTGAACAGTGCTCGTCGAGGTACTCTCGATATTCCTCGAACTCCTCAGCTGAGAAGACGTATCCCGTCTCCCCGACATCGCTCTTCACGATTTTATCCGGGTACCAGCCCAGTTCGGCCGCGAGCGTATGACCATGGACGTCGTTGTTCGCCCAGACTTCGTACTCTCCTTCGAGGAGTTCGGTAAGGTCCACCGTGTCGAGTTGTGTCCCGGTCGGCCCGTCCCACCCATGGGGTAGTTCGTAGTGCGACGACCCGTTCAGGTCTCCGGCCTCGACGAACCGGAAGTCGTCCCACGACGCGCCGTTTTTGTCGTCTTTACGGACCAGCATTCGGTGGTTCGGCGTGACACTGAAGTCCGTCTTACTCGTTTGGATGTCGACCATCTCACCGCGGTAGTCGGGGTACTCGTGGGTCTCGACGACCGGTTTGACTTCCATCCGCATGGTCTCTGGGTCGAGTGAGTACACGTCGTCTCCGACGTCGAGATCGCGAATGTTTCGAACGCCGTCGGGGGTGAGGACCTCGGTGTCCGAGGAAAAGCAGTTCATGATGACCTTCACCGCGGCCTGCTGGCGGTCGAACTGCTCGTATTCGGAGCTTCCAGGTTCGTGTTCGTTTCGGAGACCTTTCTTCTCCTCGCGCTCGCCGAGCAGTTCGTCGACCATCTCACGGATGATTCCGTCTGGCTCTTTTCTGAAGTGCGTCCCGTTGGGCGCGCGGAACATCTCTCCGTCGTAGCTTTCGGGGTCAACTTTCGTCTCCGGCGATGCGTTGATGGTCACCATACACATCGGGTACAGCGACTTCAGGTCGAGCACCGTGACGTTCTCCTTGACGCCGGTGATGGGGTCGAAGACGGCACCGCCCTCGTAGTCCTCCGACTCCTGTTTCCCCTTCGAGGGGAGCGCGAACTCGCCGTGGACCTTGTGGAGGACGTAGATGTCGACGGTGTCGCCGGGCGTCGGCGCGTCTTCGAGCTTACAGCCGACGAACGTCCGCACCTCGTCCCAGAAGGCGATGATGTCCTGTTTCCGGTCGATTTCGACGCACAACTCCACGTCGCGGAGGTTGTATTCGAGCAGGCGCTCGGGGTCTTCCTCCCAGAGGTCGCCGATGTCGCCCGAGTAGCGCTCCTTGCCCGCGTCGAGTTCGAGTTCGCCGACCGCGTCGAGGCGGTAGGATTCGAGTTCGGTGAACTGAGTGCGCTTGTAGGCGTACAGCAGGTCGAAGACGACGCGACCCTTGATGTCCGGGCCGCCCCAGCCGCCGCGCCAGACCTCGCCGAGCCGCGACATGCGGTTGTAGTCGAGGTTCAGGTCGGTCGTCGGGTCGACTTCCTCCAACCGGTCGAGGAAGTACGGCGCGTCGAAGTCCTCGAAGTTCCACCCGGTAAGGATGTCGGGGTCGGTCTCTTCGATGTACGAGAGGAAGGCGTCGAGCATCTCTGCCTCCTCGTCGAACGTCCTGACCTCCACGTCCGCGTCCTCCCCGAGGAACTCGTAGTTCGGCAACGAGTCGGGGCGCTTGCCGAGACCCTCCTCGGCGACGGCGTGCCAGACGACGTACTCGTCGCGATAGGAGTCGTGGCTGGTGAGGCAGATAATCGGCTCTTCGCCATCCTCGGGGAAGCCGTTCCGGTCGTTGACCTCGATGTCGAAGGTGTTCACCCGGAGGTTGGCGTCGACCTCCGCGGGGGCGACCTCCTGATGGGGAATCTGAATCGTCCCGTCGTCGAGGCGGCGCTCGGGGACGCGGACGCCGCTCTTGATGTCCTTGTCGATGAGCAGGCGGTTCGGAAAGAGGATGTCCGCCTCGTAGTGGTCGAACTCGTCGCGAATCTGGCCGACGTCGCGGGGAGTGCGACCGAAAATCTTCGTCAGTTCCTCGCCACGGATACTCTCGTAGCCGTCGTCGGTGCCGGTGATAACGTCCTTGTCGAGCGCGTCGTCGTCGAGGCTGGCGGTGGGTGCGTAGAAGTACGGCCGGAACCCGAGCACGCGGACGTGTTCGGTCTCGTCGTCCGCCGTCCGACCGAAGATGTGAATCACGGGGTACTCGTCTCGGCCCGCGCCCTCGATGGTGTAGTCGACCTGTGTGACGGCCAGTTCGACCGTCCCGTCCGGGTCGGGAAACCGCACCTCGTCCGTGTCGATGACGTCGGAGACGTGCTGGCCGGCGTCGCCGGCGACGATGGCGGCCTCCTCGTCAGGCCGCGCGTCGCCCGCGCCGTCAGCGTCGTTCCCCCCGAAGTCGGTCAGACCCGTCTGCGTCATGCCAGTCGCTTCGATGGCGCGGCTAAAAACCCCGGCGTTTCCACGAACCGCACCCCGAACCACGGAAAGACATATATCCGTGTGTGACATTCCTTGTCACACGATATGACCGACCACGCAACTCCGGAGCGGTGGGATGGCACGATCGACGGCGACGGACCGGCTGGTCCGACGGGAGCCGAGACGGTCGAATCCTACGATATCGACGGTGGCGTGGTGTTCTATGACGCGGAGAACCCACTCGCGTGGGTCGAGGCATCGCGGTCGATGCGCCTCGACGACTGCGCCTGACTCGGCCGAAACGGACACTTTTTCTCGGCACGGCGTCTCGACGGGAGCGTGACGGACGACGAGCGACGCGAGGGAACATCCGCCGACGCGGCCGACGGGGACGACGACGCGGAGCGTCCCTCGTCGGACATGGCCTCGAAGATCGACCCCGAAAAACGGTGGGGCGACCCCGAGGCCCGCTGGGGTGACCCGGAAGCCCGCTGGGGGAACCCCGAGAAGGAACTCCCGACGATTCCCCGCGTTCGCATCCCCGGCGAAGACGCCGACGACGGTGGGGACAGCGCGGGTGACGAGGGGGGCGACGCACCGGAGTTCTCCCCCGACGTGAATCCCGAGGTCGCCCGGCTGTTCTGGGCGAGCGTCGTGCTCGCGAACGTCGGCCTCGCGGGACTCACGGTGGGTCCGATGCTCGTCTACTTCCGCGGCGACACGCTCCTCGGCGGCGGCCTGTTTCTGTTCGGCGCGGTCGTGCTCGTCCGCGTCTACTCCATCTACCGAGAGTTCAAGCGGGGGGAGTGGCGGGACGAGGAGGACGGCACAGACGACGATGATGATGCGGACGCCGGTGACGTAAGCGACACCGACGAAGACGCTCCCGAGCGCAACCGCTAACAGTCGCCGCGCCCTTCGCCGAGACGTATGCGAACCGTCCGCGGGCCAGACGGCCGGATGTACCTCCTCGTCAAGCAGTCGAGCGACGCCAGCCGCGTCCGCGACCCGAAGACCGGCGAGGAGCAGTACCTGCCGAACGACGACCTCGAATCCGTGAGCGGCGAGTCCCCACTCGAAACCGCCGCGCGCGCCGTCCCCGAGCCGGTCCGGAAGATACTCGTCGCGGTCCCGACCGAGCGCGGACTGGGCTTGCTCGTCGACCTCGTCGACCGCGGGCCACTCCCCGTGGTCGACCTCCTCGGGGCCTACGACCTCTGCGAGAGCGACCTTCATGGCCTCCTGACCGAGTTCCGGGTCGCGGGTCTCGTCGCCGAGACCACGGTCTACGGGGAGCGCGGCTACGAAGCGACCGATGCCGCGAAAGAAGGGGTTGCACTGCTGCGAGCCGGCGAATAAGCGCCGAGAGAGGAACGACCGCCCTCAGTCGTCCGCGAGCACGCTCTCGACGGTCGGCGCGTCAGTCCGCTCGACCGTCGAGCGGTTCGTCGTCGGATTCTTCTCCACGCGGACGAGGTCGTCGGCCGCGCCGACCAGTTCGTCGTCGTGACTGACGATGAGAATCTGCTTGACGCCGCGGTTCTGCATGTCCTCGACGAGGTCGACCAACCGCGAGACGTGGCCGTCGTCGAGGAAGACCGTCGGTTCGTCGAGGATGAGCGGGGGGAGCGGGGCCGCGCCGTCGATACCCTCGGCGAGGAGCCGGTAGATGGCACACCGGAGGCTGAGGTTGAACAGCGCGCGCTCGCCGCCCGAGAGCTGTTCGGGTTCGAGTGCGGTGCCGTCCTTCTGGAACACCGTCAAGCCGTACTCGCCGTCGAGTCGGATGCGCGAGTAGGCATCGTTGGCGTAGACGAGGTCGAACGTCTCGTTGAGCATCCGTTCGAGCACCTCGACGTTCCGCTGGCGAAGCTCCGCCCGGAGGTCGCCGTAGGTCGATTCGAGCGTCGACACCTCGTCGTGGACCGATTCGAGGGCGTCGACGCGCTCGGAGAGATGTTCACGGCGCTCCCGGAGGCCGTCCAACTGTTCGAGTTCGGCCTCGACACCGCCGACGCGGCTCTGGAGTTCGTCGCGCTTCTCACGCAGCTCGGGCAACACCTCGTCTTCGACCCGTTCGAGGTACTCCGCGGCGTTCTCCTTGCGCTGTCTCGCTCCCTCGACCGCCTCCTCGTCGACCGTCTCGCGGAGTTCGTCGCGGCGCTCGCGGCGCTCTCGGAGGTGTTCGCGGCGCTCGCGGTTCACCTCGGCGAGCGTCTCGCGCTTTTCTCGGAGCCGGTCCCGCGCGTCGATTTTTTCGGCTCGCGCGTCGACCAGCGACTCGACGCGGTCGAGTCGGTCGCGCCGCTCGTCGAGTGCTTCGAGGTCCGCTTCGAGCGACTCGACCGTCTCCGCGACCTCCTCGGCCCGCTCGGCCTGCGTCGTCGCGGCCTCGCGTTTCTCCTCGGCCTCAGCTTCGAGTTCCGCGGCCGCCTCGCGCTTTTCTTCGGCGGCCTCGCGGCGGCTCTCGACGGTCTCCTCGCGGTCGGCGATACGTTCTTCGACGAGGTCGAGTTTGTCGCGCTGAGAGCCCGCGCGGTTCTCGATTTCGACCAGTGCTTCGGCCGCCTCGACGGCCGCCGAGCGCGACTCGACGTCCGATTCGAGCGAGTCGAGGTCGGCTTCCAGCGATTCAACGGCGGCCTCGCGTTCGCTGATGGCGTCGACGTGGGGCGAGCCCTCGACCGGCTGCCCGCACTCGGGGCACTTGCCCGCGTCGCGGAGGCGCTCGGCCTCGGCGAGGCGCTCGCGCGCGTTCTTCAGTTCGGTCTCCGTCTCCGCGAGCGACTCGCGGGCGTCGGACCGCGCCTCGCGTCGTTGTTCGAGGAGGTCGGCTGCCTCACCGAGTTCGACGGGGGCGTCTTCGAACCGCGCTTCGGCGTCGTCGAGCGACGACCGAAGCTCCGTGCGCGTCTCGCGGAACGATTCGAGTTCTCGCTCGGCGTCGGCGGCGGTCTCCGCGTCGGCGGCGGCGGCCTCGCGTTTCTCCTCGGCGCGCGATTCGAGGTCGTCGGCGCGCTCGGCGAGCCGCTCGGCCTGCGTCTCGAACGCCTGCGCTCGCGTCCGCGCCTCGGAGAGGTCGTCACGCAGTTCGGATTCGCGCTCCGAAAGCGCCTCCCGTGCGCCGGCAATCGCCTCATCGCTCGCGTCGTCGAGGTCGGCCCGGTCGAGGGCGTCGCCGATGTCGGATTCGAGGTCGTCGATGGCGGCGTCGAGTTCGCGGATACGCTCCGAGAGGTCGTCACGCTTCGTCTCGTCTGCGGAGATTTTCGCGGTCAAGTCCTCGATTGCCGACTCGACCTCATCGAGCCGTTCCCGGTTTTCGGCGTGTTCGTCGAGCGTCGCCTCGGCGGCGTCGAGCGCCGCCTTCGCCTTGTCGCGCTGGCCCTCGTAGTTCGAAATCTCCTCGTCGAGGGAGTCGAGTTCGGATTCGAGCGCGTTGAGCGTCGCGTGGAGGTCCGCGTCCTCTTTTGTCTCGATTTGCGACTCGACGTCTTCGAGGACGCTCCGCTTTTTCGTCAGCACGTCTTCGACCCCAAGCCGGGCGTTGCCGGCGCGCTCGCGGTACGTCTCGAGCTTTCCGAGTTGGAGGAGGTCGTCTATCATGTCCTGGCGCTGGCTCGGCGTCGCGTTGATGAGCTTGTTGACCTCGCCCTGCTGGACGTACGCGCAGTTCACGAACGCCTCGGCGTCCATCCGCAGGAGCGACGCGACGTGCCGGCGAACGTCTCGCGCGCCCTCGACGGTTCCCTCGGGGCCTTCGAGGACGCATTTGGCGGTGGTCGCGCGGTCCCCGGAGACGCGAATCCGGCGGTCGATGCGGTACTCGCCGCCGTCGTGGACGAATTCGAGCGCGATTTCGGCGTCGTCCGCGCCCGTGGTCACCACGTCTTCGAGCGTCCCCGCGAGCGCCTTCGAGCCGTAGAGCGCGAAGAAGCACGCTTCGAGGAGCGACGACTTGCCGCTGCCGTTGACACCGTGGATGACTGTAACGCCGTCTCGGAGGTCGAGTTCGGCGTCCTCGTAGGGTTTGAAGTTCCGGATGGCGATGCGGGTGAACCTCACGCGAAATCACCCAGCGAACTGTCGCGGCTCGCCGCCGGGTCCGCGGCGGCCTCCGAGTCGGATTCGGTCGTCGTTTCAGCGGTGGTCTCGGTCGTCGTTTCTGTGTCGGACTCGGTCGCGTCTTCGGCGGCTTCCACGTCCGCAGCGTCCGCCGCGTCCTCGGCGGCCTCCGAATCCCCGTCCTCGACGCCGTCGTCGCTCTCGATACCATCCTGGCTCTCGACGGCGACGAATGCGCCGGGGTCGTCCGAAAGCAGCGATTCGACGCGCTCGCGGACCTCGTCGCGGACGTTCGAGTCGGCGACCTTGCTCGCGCGGACCGTCTCGTCCACGTCGAGGGCGGCGCTCGACAGGCCCATCTCACGGACCCGCTCGCGCACCGCGTCGTCGGGGTCGGCGAAGGTCACGTCGGTCGCCAGCTCGGCGCGTCGTCGATGTCGCGCTTGTCGTTGACGCGGGCGACGAGCGCGCCCTCCTCGACGGCGAACGACTCGACCGCCGCGGGCGTGACGCTCTCGCCTTCGCCCCGCAGTTCGACGATGACGACCGCGTCTTCGAGGTCGAACTCACGGACGCGCTGACGGACGCGCTCGATACCCTCGTCGCCGGCAAGGTCGACCTCGACGAAGGCGAACGGGCGTGTTTCGAGGGTGCGCCGGCGGATGTCGACCTCGTCGGGCGCGAACTGGACGAGGTTGTACCCGCGTGGGTCGCGCTCGCTCGCGCTCGCGCGTTCGGTCGACCCACAGTAGGTCACCCACGTCCCGTCGAGTTCGGCGGTGTCGGGGACGTGGTTGTCGCCGAGGAGGACCGCGTCGAAGTCGACGTTCGACTCGGCGAGGACGGTTTCGGTCTCCCAGTCGGCGTGCGCGAAGGGCGTGAACAGACCGTGGGCGACGAGCACCGCGCGCCCGGCGTCGTGCGGTTCGAACTGGTAATCGAGTTCGTCTCGGCGCGAGCGCGGGACGTGGTCGAGACCGTAGAAGGCCACGTCGCCGACGACGTGGGGGGCGCGTCCGAGTCTCGTCGCCAGTCCAAGGCGCTCGAAGAGGTCGAGCCACTGGCCCCCGCGGGTCGACTCGTGGTTGCCGACGATGGCGAGGAAGGGTATCCCAGCGTCGTCGAGACGGCGGAGCGCAGCGAGCGTCCCGAGGAGGTCGGGGAGTTCGGGACGGCGGTCGTGGTAGAGATCGCCCGCGTGGACGACGGCGTCCACGTCCCCGTCGAGCGCGTCCGCGACGACCCGCTCGAAGGCGTCGAGGAAGTCCTGTCGGCGCTCCGGCGAGTGGTACTGCTGATACCCGATGTGGGTGTCGCCGGTGTGTATCACCCGTGTCATCTATCAACCGGTTCGCCACCGCCGCTGAAAACGGTTGTGCGACCGGAGCGAAAGTGGTCGGCGTCCCGCAGTCGCCGCTGAGCGACGCAGGAGCCCCGGTCCGACTCGTCGGCCGGGTCGCCGAGCGCGCCGCGTAGACGGTCGAGATCCGCGAGGAGCGTCCGCCCGGCGCGCGCGCAGTCGTGGTGTCCGCGGCGGGCGGCCTCGCCGACCGCTCTGCGGAGTGTCAGTTCGCCTCCGTCGGAGAGAAAGCGGGCGGCAGAATGGAGCGACTCGAAGGCGTTTCGCGCGTCGGCGACGACTTCGGCTGGCGAACGCGACCCGGGTCGGTCGTCGGTATCGCCGTCGGCGAGCGCGGAGAGCGCGCGGCCGACGGCATCGGGAGCGGGCGAAGACATGCGACCACGTGGCCGCGCGTTCGGATTTAAATGTTGAGCGTGTAGAGGCGCTTGCGCGCGTCGGAAAAGGAAAATCGGGAATTGACCGCGCCCTCGTCCTCTAGCCGGGAGAGCGCGTATCGGACGGTACGCGGGGGCAGAAGCGATTCTTCGGCGATTTGACTCTGGGTGAGCGTGTCCTCGTAGTCGAGAATCTTCGCGACCAACTTCGCGCTCGGGGGCATGTCTCGAACCGATTCCCACCGGTCGTCTGACTGGGGCTCGGACTCGCGTTCGACTGCTTCCGTGGTGCTCATCGTACGAGACACCATGCAATGCTATTAGATAATATTTGCTATCCAGATTTATTACTGAGGAGAATTTATGTGACGTACGTCAGACTCGTCATCCGGGCGGGAGACGCCCCCTAGGCGGCGAATCCCTCACACACCCGAAGCCTCTTATGAACCTGCACCCTATGCCGGATGATGACCGATACTGTGGACGACG
Source organism: Haloferax sp. AB510 (assembly GCF_024136985.1). Taxonomy (NCBI): domain Archaea; kingdom Methanobacteriati; phylum Methanobacteriota; class Halobacteria; order Halobacteriales; family Haloferacaceae; genus Haloferax; species Haloferax sp. AB510. The sequence goes on along the minus strand of NZ_JAMYJY010000016.1, from coordinate 4,869 downwards.
TCGATCTCCCCTACGATAAGGACTCGGCGTCGCAGCAGGAGAAGATCACCGCCCTTCAAGAGCGGCTCGAAGTTCTCGAAACGCAGAACGAGGAGATGCGCGACAAGCTCCTCGACACGAACGCCGAGAACAACAAGTATCAACAGAAGCTCGAGCGGCTTACCCACGAGAACAAGAAGCTCAAGCAGTCGCCGCTCTTCGTTGCGACGGTTCAGGAAATCACCGACGAGGGGGTCATCATCAAGCAGCACGGTAACAACCAAGAGGCCCTCACCGAAGTGACAGACGAGATGCGCGAGGAACTCGAACCCGACGCGCGCGTCGCCGTGAACAACTCCCTTTCTATCGTCAAGCGGCTCGACAAGGAGACGGACGTCCGGGCTCGCGTGATGCAGGTCGAACACAGCCCCGACGTGACCTACGAGGACATCGGCGGACTCGAAGAGCAGATGCAGGAGGTCCGCGAGACGGTCGAGATGCCGCTCGACCGCCCCGAGATGTTCGAGAAGGTGGGCATCGACCCGCCGTCCGGCGTCCTCCTGTACGGCCCACCGGGCACGGGCAAGACGATGCTCGCGAAGGCCGTCGCCAACCAGACGAACGCCTCGTTCATCAAGATGGCCGGTTCCGAGCTTGTGCACAAGTTCATCGGCGAGGGTGCGAAGCTCGTCCGCGACCTATTCGAGGTCGCCCGCGAGAACGAGCCCGCCGTCATCTTCATCGACGAGATAGACGCCATCGCCTCGAAGCGCACGGACTCGAAGACCTCCGGCGACGCCGAGGTCCAGCGCACGATGATGCAGCTGCTCGCCGAGATGGACGGCTTCGACGAGCGCGGCAACATCCGCATCATCGCGGCGACCAACCGCTTCGACATGCTCGACCCCGCGATTCTCCGGCCCGGCCGGTTCGACCGCCTCATCGAGGTGCCCAAGCCGAACGAGGACGGCCGCGAGATAATCTTCCAGATTCACACCCGGAAGATGAACGTCTCCGACGACGTGGACTTCGTCGAACTCGCCGAGATGGCCGACAACGCCTCCGGTGCCGACATCAAGGCCGTCTGTACGGAGGCAGGGATGTTCGCCATCCGCGACGACCGCACGGAGATATACATGCAGGACTTCCTCGACGCCTGGGAGAAGATTCAGCAGGAAGCCTCGGACGAGACGGAAGTCTCCCGCGCGTTCGCGTAACCGACGCGAGTCGCGTTCCGTCCCGTTCCGTTTCGGGCTTCGATTCCGCCTTCGCTTTTCGCGTGACGCCGACCGCCGAGTGACTACGCGGCGAACGCGAAGTACGGAAGCACGAACAACGCGAGGAACATCGCAGTCAGGATGAGACCGTAGCCGCCGAGCGTCGCGGCCGCGGTCAGCCACGATTCGCGCCGGCCGGGGAGTTCGAGCGCGGACATGCTCGGTGGGTCGCGGTCGTGAATAATAAATCGTCGGTATTCGTGCGATCGAATCGGGAGTGTCAGCGGGAGCCGGGCGTGTTTGCGGGCGCGGAGTCGGTCGGGTCAACGGAACCGGTCTCCGGCGCGGCCCCCATCAGGTAGCCGCCGAAGCCGATGAACCACAGGAGCACCGGGTAGACGACGTAGCGCTCGAGACCACCCGCGCCGAGGAGCGAAAGCGGGTGCGGGAGACCGAGGAGGCCGAACGCGAAGATACTCACCAAGAGGGCGAGGACGAACCCGCCCACCGCGACCGAGAGATATCGGAACGGGGTCTCGATGACCCGCGCGGCGACGACCGCGGAGACGCCGCCGGCGAAGAACGTCAGGAGCGCGAACAGCCCGTGCATCGGGGCTTCGCTCCCGTCGAAGATACCCACGCCGAGGATGCCTATGCCGAGCGCGGCGACGGCGGCGGTGACGACGCGGTCGCGGAACGCCCGGTGTGCGAAGTAGCTCGCGCCGAGGACTAACAGCCCCGAAAGTATCATCGTCGCGTTGAAAATCGTCGCCGACGGCTGGAGGATGACGCTGTTGGGTGGCCTCGTCGCACCGAGGTCGCTTATCTCCTGTACACCCGCGTTGTAGCCGGGATAGAACGCCTCGGCAGTGATGATTCCCATGAACGCGAGCAGGCCGAACGCGAACAGCAACGCGCCGGCGACGAACCGCTCGCGCCGGTGGTCGTGTGCCCCCGGCGTCTCGGAGATTCGTTCGGGTCGCGTCTCGGTCGGCGGACTGCCGTCCCCTCGGGAGTCGGTGGTCGGTGTCATTGGTCTCACTCTCCGTTCGCCTAGACGACTGACGCGTCGATAACACCGAACGCTGGCTCTTAGACCGCGAGAATCCGGGTGGTCGGGAACCCGCACCCCTCGCCCCAACCCGAACGACTGAAACCGACCGGGTCGCACCCACAGGTATGGGCACGCCACTCGAAAGCCGCGAGGCGCAGGCCGAGGAGGTCCTCGACCGACTGTACGAGGAGTACCCCGACACCACCATCTCGCTTTCCTACTCGAACCGCCTCGAACTGCTCATCGCCGTCATGCTTTCGGCACAGTGTACCGACGAGCGCGTCAACAAGGTCACCGCGGAGCTGTTCGAGAAGTACGACGACGCCGCGGACTACGCCGCCGCCGACCAGGAGGAACTGGCCGACGACATCAGCTCCATCACCTACTACAACAACAAGGCGAAGTACATCCGCTCCGCGTGCGCGGACATCATCGAGAAGCACGACGGCGAGGTTCCGGACACCATGTCGGCGCTGACCGACCTCGCCGGCGTCGGCCGGAAGACCGCGAACGTCGTCCTCCAGCACGGCCACGACATCGTGGAGGGCATCGTCGTCGACACCCACGTCCAGCGGCTCTCGCGCCGACTCGGTCTGACAGAAGAGGAGTACCCCGAGCGAATCGAGGAGGACCTGATGCCGGTGGTCCCTGAACGCGACTGGCAGCAGTTCACCCACCTGTTCATCAGCCACGGCCGGGCCGTCTGCGACGCGCGAAACCCGGACTGCGACGCCTGCGTGCTCGAAGACGTCTGCCCCTCGTCGAAGCTCGACCACAACGTCGACCTCGCCAGCGGCGAGGCGTGGTGAGCGCTCAGACGAACACGTAGCCGCTCAGGTAGCGGTAGATACCGAGCAGCCACGCGAACACCCAGAAGATAACGTAGCCGAAAACGCCGACGCGGAGGCGGCCGCGCCACGCGCCCATGTTCTCGTGGAGGTCGTCGAGCGACACGTCCTGGTCCGGGTCGCGGTAGAGGTCGGCCTCCCACTTAGCCTGGAAGATGCGGACGATTCCCGTGAGCGCGAAGATGAGCATCGCGTACGCCTGCAGGCCGAGAATCGCGTGGAGGGCGCTGAGGCCGTTGAGTTGCTGAAAGAGCCGCGGGAGCATCCAGGTGACGACCGGGACCGTGTTCAACACGAGCCCGGGGAAGATGATTTTGAGGTGGTAGACGAGCACGTCCCACGACACCGTCTCGGCGTCGATCATTATCCACGCGCCGTAGAGGTAAAACGGGAAGCTGGCCGTGACGGTAATCGCGGCGAGCGTGGCGAGCGTGGTCTCGTCTGCCATCGCACGGCGTTAGAACCCGGTCGGCCTAAAGGGACCGATGCGCTGCGCCCCGTTCGAGCGCTAAACCACGGAGCGGGGGTCGAACGTCGGCCGCAACGACTTGGATTCGAGTTTCGAACCACAGTTTTCGAGCGCCGGACCAACTGGACGCCGGGTTTCAGAGCGTCGCGCGGCGAGTCGCCCGCGACGAACGCGCTCGGGGTCGGAACACGTTTACCGGCGTGGACCCTACTCCGGGGCGATGTCAGACTCGTCTTCCGCCCCGGCCGACGACGGCTCGTCACCGGACGCGGACGCCGACGCCGCGATGTCCGACGCGGAGCTCGCGGCCCTCCGCGAGGAGGTCGAAGCCAAGTACGACTTCGAGAACTTCGGCCCGGCCGACATGGCGAAGATGACCCCCGAAGAGTGGGACGCCGCGTTCGACCCCGACTCGTGGGTCGTCGGCGAGGAGTTGCTCGACCGCGTCGAACAGGAACTCCGCTACCGGGTCGCGATTCGCGAGGTGTTTGCCGTCCTCGAACGCGTGACCGAAGACGGCGAGCCCCGGATTCTCGCGTACTCAGACGAGGGTTACGCCGTCGTCTACCCGGACGGGAGCGTCGAGGGCGAGGGGACCGTCCTCCGCGACGTGAAACCGACCGTCGCGCTCTGTTCGATGGAGGACTTCGAGGTGAACGACGCGCCCGAGACCGTCAGACTCCCCGAACCCGAAGAGGTCGCACAGGGGACCGGCGACTTCGGGAATCGGATGCTCCAAATCGTCGCGTTCGGCCAGTTGCTTGGCGGCTTCGCGCTCATCGGGGCGTGGCTCATCCTCCCCGACCTCGACTCGATTATCGCGCCGCTCGCCGGACTGGGCTTTCTCGTCATCGGCTTTTTCCTCTTCGTCGTCGTGGCGAACGCCCGGCTCTCGGATCGCTTCCGCGCCGAAGAGTACCGAGACAGGCTCCGCGTCATGGGTCTCGAAGGCGGGTCGCGCCCCGAGTTCGTCCCGACGTTCGACGGGGACGAGAACGTCGCGTCCCTGATCGAGCCCCCCGAGCGAGACGCCCCCAGTTCTGAGGGCTGAGCCCGACGCGAACCCGCCTCGGAAACACCCTCCGTGACGGCATAGTCGGTGGGTTTAAGCGCGTCCCATCCTGACGAACGACCGTATGAAAAGGCGGGAGTTTCTCCGAACGGCTGGCGGTGCGACAGCCGCCGCGACCGCTGCCGCCGGGACCGCTGCTGCGCAGGAAGGCGGCGGTGGAGCGCAGGTTCAACCCGACTTCGGTGGCTACCTCGACGGCATCGACGGAGGCTACGAAGACCTCCGCGGTC
>NZ_JAMYJY010000169.1:0-4642 GCF_024136985.1 Haloferax sp. AB510 | reverse complement strand
CACGCCGGGCACGCCCGCGACCACGTGAGCTTCGTCGCCGGCGACGACGTGCTCTGTGGCGACCTCGCGGTGGCCGAGGGGAGCGTCGTCGTGGGCGCGCCCGAGGGCGACGTTCGCGCCTATCTCGTCGCGCTCAGGCGACTCCACGCGCGGGTCCCGAGCGACTGCTTCCGGGCCACGGCCCCGAAATCACGGACTCTCGGGCGACGCTCGCGCGACTCGTCGCGCACCGAAACGACCGCGAGCGGGCCGTCCTCGACGCGGTGCTGGCCGGGAACACGACGCCGGACGAGGTGACCGACGCCGCCTACGACAAGGACGTGTCCGCCGTGCGCAACCTCGCCCGCGCGACGGTCGTCGCGCACATCGAGAAGCTCGCCGCGGAGCGTCGGGTTCGCTGGGACTCCGAGGCGAGCGAGTCGAACCGCGATAGGGCGCGCGCCGATTCGGAGTCCGCTCTCCCGCGAAAAACCGCGCCCCTCTTTGGGCTCGCGCCCGCATCGCGGGTATGGACCTCGACGCCGAACTGGACCGCGCCCGCGACCTCGACGTGTCGGAACTCGCCGACGCCATCGAGTCCATCGGCTTCGAGTGCACGCGCTGTGGGGCCTGCTGTAAGGGCTACGAGGGCGACGACGGCCCCGAACCGCACACGGCGACCGTCTTTCCGGACGAGGTGCGCGCCCTGCAGGAGGCCGGCGGAGACGACTCGGCAGGCGAGTCGGGAACCCCAATGGAGTGGCGGGACGTGGCCCGTCCGATGCCCTACGGCCTCGCCGAGGGCGACGACGGCCCCGAGGGCGAGACGTTCGAGTGGGCGCTCCAAACGACCGCCTGCGGCGACTGTCGGTTCTACGAGGAAGACGAGTCGGGACAGGGCGCTTGTCAGGTCCACGAGGACCGCCCACTCATCTGCGAGACGTACCCGTTCAGCGTCGCCCTCGGCGGGACGAGCCAGCCGATGGGCGAGGCAGTCGACGAGGAGGGCGTCGTCCGCGCGCACGAGTGCGAAGGCCTCGGCCGGGACATCCCCCGAGAGGACGCGGAGGAACTGGCGCGGGCGCTGAAAGAGCGGGCGGTCCGAGAGCTACGCGAGGCGCGGGGCGTCACCGAGGCGTACGAACCGGTCGAGACCGGACCGGGCGAGGTCGTCGTCCACGACTCGGAGGGCGCGAAACGACCCGACGGGACGCGGGTTCAGTAGTCGAATCCCGGTGACTGCGGTACATCTTTAACACTCCGGCCTGACCACATATTGGAGGTCTTACGGTGGAAATCTCAGATAAACTCCTGTGTTTGTTCAATGCTGACGTTCGCACCGAGGACGACCGCTACGTCGTCGAAATTCCGCGCCGCGAAGTCGAGACCGGAACCGTCGAACCCGGCGAGACCTACCGCGTCGCGCTCATCTCCCGCGAGTCGAACGAACCCGCCGAGTCCGAACCGAACGCCGGACCGACGCCCACGAACGAGCCGCAACCGCCCGTCGAAGCCGGTGAACTCCGCTACGTCGAAATCGAGGACATCGGTAAGCAGGGCGACGGTATCGCCCGCGTCGAACGCGGCTACGTCATCATCGTCCCCGGCACCGAAGTCGGCGAGCGCGTGAAAGTCGAAATCACCGAAGTCAAGTCTAACTTCGCCGTCGGCGAAGTCGTCGAAGACGACTTCTGACGGCGCTGTTTTCGCGGTTCGACGCCGTTCGTCTCGACGGGACGTTTCTCCCGCCGCCGACAGACCACGTCTGCAAGTGAATCACGCACCACGCTTGCGAGTGAACAGAGAGGTATTCCAGACGCTGAGAGAGAGCGCACTTGCACGTGAAGAATGAGTTTCTGAGCCCTGATCCGACTACTGAACGTACTTCGTCACGTCGGCATCGACGCCCACGTCGGCCGCGTCGGCGTAGGGACGGTTCACCACGATGTCGCCGGCGGTCGAGCGACCGATGCCGGGGATGGCGGTGAGTTCGTCCATCGACGCCTCGTTGAAGTCCAGCGGGTAGGGAACCCCAGTGACGGAGCGGTAGCCGTGGTCGACGACGGCCACGTCGATGGTCTTTCCGAGTTCGCGCTCGCCCGGAATCCCGACCAAAAGCGGGTAGGTCCCAAGTTGGCGGCCGAACGTCCGGCCGTCCTGGTGGTATTCGAGGTGGACGTTCGGGAGGACCGTCCCCGCGGGGGCGACCCGGCGGAGCATCGGCCGGTCGATTTCTTCGCGGACCTCCGTTTTGTACGTCTTGAACAGCTGTTTGTGGTCGCGAGCGATATCGGCACCCGTATCGGACATGTCGGTGCCGTCGAACGCCATCACCTGCCGGATGTTGATGCGGCGGACCATGAGTCCCTCGTCGTAGACGCGCTGGAGGAACCGCTTGTTGTGCTCGAACGTCTCCTCGCGCTCGCCTTTCAGCCCGTGGAGGAGGTTGATGCCGGGGAGGAGTTTCGGCAGTCGGTTCGCGGCGTCCGAACCGTGGGTCGGCGCGTCCGCGGGGTCGTCACCGGGACGCCAGCCGGCGACCTCGTTGACGATTTTGACCGCCTCGAAACACTCGTCGGCGGAGACGTTGAGGTTGTTCTCCTCTTGGACCACGGGGTCGGCGGATTCGAGGCCGAAGGCGGCGGTGTCGCCGGCCGTGTTGTGCTCGGCGATGATGCGGAGCGCCTCGCGGGACTTCTCGGGCCAGCCGACGATGGTTATCGGGTTGACGTTGTCGAGGTGGAGCGTGCCGAGGTCGGGCGCGACCTCGCGGATGCCGCCGTAGAGCCGACGGAGCGCGTCGGGGTTCGGGGCCTCGCCGTCGCCGCCGAACGCGAGAATGTCGGCCTGCCGGCCGAGTCGGAAGTGCCGCGCGCCGCGGTTGTAGAGGTTCTCGACCTCCTTGACGACGGAGTCGGCGGTACGGAACGCGGGGTTGCCGTACAGCGGTTCGGTACAGAACGAACAGCGGTAGGCACAGCCCCGCGAGGTCTCCATCTCGCAGATGAGGTGGTCGGGGTGGTTCGGGTGCTGTTCGACGACGAACGCGCCCATGGCGGCCCAGCGGTCGAGTTCCTCGTTGTCGCGCATGCGGTTGCCGAAGCCTTCGAGGCCGGAGTCGACGAGGTCGTAGGCGGCCGCCTCGATGTCGCCCTTGGCGACGAAGTCGTAGTCGAGGTTCTTGCGCTCCATGTCCTGTCCGCCGGCGTTCTCGTCGCCGACGCCGAAGCGAATCGGCCCGCCCATCAGGGCGGTTCCCTCGGCAACCCACGCGAGTTCGCGCACCTCGTCCGGTTCGGCGGGCGTCCCGCCGACGTACTTGCCGGGGACGGTCATGCCGCCGATGTAAATCATGAGGTCGGCGTCGGCCACGTCGCGCCACTTCTGTCTGTCCTCGCGGAGTTCGTCGATGGTGTGGTAGACGACGTTGGACTCGGGGACGCCCGCGTCGACCACCGCACCCGCGGTGAACCTCGGATACGTCGATATGTACGGCGGCACGCCGAAGTGCGCCGGCTCGTCGACGTATCCGTCGACGATAGTCACGGTGAGGTCGGCGGGGTCAGTCATCGGTCGCGATTCGGGTTCGACGCGGAAAACGCAACCGGTCGACGGTCGCTCAGTCGGCACTCGCGGCCTATCGGTCGCTTCCGCCTCCCGCGCGTTTATGAGCGTGGGAGCGTAACTGACGGCCATGCCCGCGACCCTCGAAGTCAAGTGCGCCAACGAGGACTGCGAACTCGACATGTTCGAGCTGCACTACACCTACGACATGCCCGACGACGTGACGGTGGCGGACTTCTCCTGTCCGTACTGCGGCGAGTCCCGCGCCCTAGAGGAGATTCAGCTATGAGCGACCTGCGGAAGTTCGGCGAGTCGGCGGCGAACGCCGTCCTCGAACGGGTCGGCCGCGGCGTCAGCCAGATGCAGGAGCGCAAGCCGCTCGCCCACGACCTGCTCGAATCCGAGGACGCCTACCTCGTCGTCTTCGACGCGCCCGGCGCTCGCGCCGAGGACGTGCAGGTCCGTTTCCTCGACGGCGAAGTCGAGATTCGTATCGACCGCTTCCGCGACTTCCACGAGGGCTACGAGATGCGCTTCCCCGGCCGGGGTCTCACGCTCTCGGGGAAGGCAACTATCCCCTCGGACGCCTCGGTCGAAGCCGCCGAGGGAACCGCCACGGTCGGCAAGAACGGCACGCTCCAGATTCGGATTCCCAAGGACGAGCGCGCGAGCGACATCGCCGTGACCGAAGAAGAAGACGAGGGCGAGGCCGACACCGAATCCGAATCCGAGGCCGCCGACGAAGCCGACGACTTCGGCGACGTTGACGACCAAGACGCCTGAGTTTCGGACGCAACGCGGTAACTACCCCCTTTCGCGTTCTTTCATTCCCCGTCGAGCGTCATCCCCTCGACCACCGCGAACTCCTCGTCGCCGTCGAAGCGGCGGGGGTCGAACGCGTCCGGTATCGATGTCTGACCATCACCGAGCACCGCCTCCGCGAGTCGCTCGCCAATCGCCGGTGACCACATGAAGCCGTGGCCGTGCCAGCCGGCGGCGACGAAGACGCCCTCGGCGACCGGGCCGACGAGGGGGTTCCGGTCCGGAGTCGCCCCGCAGAGGCCGGCCCACGCGCGGTCGGACGTCGGGGCAGCGCCGG
>NZ_JAMYJY010000168.1:0-4679 GCF_024136985.1 Haloferax sp. AB510 | reverse complement strand
AGCGCTTCGGCGAGGCCGTCGAGTCCGTCGGCCGGCTCAACGGGGACGTGGTACGCCGACGAGCAGGGGGGGGCGTCTACCGCCCGCCGGTCGGCGCGCTCGTCTCGTCGCTGTCTGAGTCACCGGTCGTCTACGGCGCGGGCCAGTCGTCGTGGGGGCCGACCGTCTACGGCGTCACCGACGCCGACCACGTCGACGAGGCGGTCGAGGCGGGTCGGGCGGCGCTGGCCGATGCCGACATCGACGGGAGCGTCTCGGTCGCCCACGGGCGAAACCGTGGCGCGAGCGTGGAGTGAGCGCGCGGAACGACGAGACGGGAGTGCCGGCGGTGGAACCCTCGCGTCGCACTCCCCGAAACGCCTAACCGACGCGGCCGAGTCGGATTCGATATGTCTCAAATCCCCTTCGGCATCCCCCGCCTCGACAGCATCATCGGCGGCGGCGCACCCCCGGGGAACGTCGTGCTCCTCGCGGGCGAGTCCGGCGCGGGCGCTCGGGAGTTCCTCTACACGAGCGCGACGATGAACGCCCTCTCGCACACCGACGAGGAGCTGTTCGACCTCCACTACGGCTCGCTCGCGGACACCGCGACGCCGCCGCCGGAGATTCACTACGTCTCGTTTACCGCCGGCGAGGAGTACCTGCGCCGCGAGATGGGCTACACGATGGACGACGAGGTCGTCGAGTCCGCGGTCGAACACATCGAGTTCCACGACCTCTCGCCGGAGTACTTCCAACTCAGCCCGATTCCGCGCGAGTGGTACCTCGGCCAGCCGACGAAGTTGGAGGACCTCGGCCACCGACACAACCGCGAGTCCGTGCTTGGCGCGCTGGGGACCACCCTCAGTCAGCACGCCCCCGGTAACCTCGTGCTCATCGACTCCCTGACCGACCTCGTGGCCAGCCAGTCCGACGAGATGACGTGGTCTGACATCGCGATGGTCATCAAGGGTCTGGAGAAGGCCTCCTACCAGTGGGGCGGGCTCATCCTCGTGCTCGTGAGCACTGAGGCGCTCTCGAAGACCGAACTCGGCGTCCTCAAGGGTGCGACCGGTGGCTCGCTGCTTTTCGAGTGGGAGTCCGGGGGGTCGAAGCGCGCGCGGACCATGGTCGTCCAGGAGTTCCGCGGCGTGCTCGCCCGGTTGGAGAGCGAGAACATCGTGCAGTTCGAGACCGAAATCAACGAGAGCGGCCTCGACGTGAGCGACGTACGGAAGATTCGCTGAGTCGAGTGTCGAACCACCGGACTGTCGCGAATTCGGGGATAGTTCTTAAGGCTGCGTGGACAAACTGGAAACGAAGATGGAAGGGGAAGACGGGGTGTCGCTCCCAGACGACCTCCACACGTGGGTCGAGGCGCGCGCCGACGAGGAGGGCGTCGACCCGGAGACAGTGCTCGCACGGGCCCTCGGGACCTATCGGCTCGCCGTGAGCGACGCGGGCGAATCGCTCGACGACGCGGACGCGGTCTCGGACCGCCTCGGCGGGGTCGAAGCGCGCGTCGATGAACTCGAAGGTGAACTGGACGAGAAGATATCAGACGTTCGGATGCGCGTCGTGCAGGTCAAACGCGAGGCGGACGAGAAGGCCCCGCGCGACCACACGCATCCGGAGTTAGACGCCGAACTCGACCGACTGGCCGACGACGTGCGCGCGGCTCGGAACCGCGTGACCGATCTGGACGAGCGGGTCGACGCCGGCTTCGAGAACTTCGAGGAGATTCTCACCTACCTCGACGAGACGACCGCGACGCTCGACGAGAACCTCCGGACGGTCGCGCGGACGCTGCTCGACCTCCGCGGGCGGGCGGCCGACCTCGAAGCCACCGACCTCGAACGACAGGCGCTCGCCGAACTCCTCCGCACCGCGAACGCGGCCGGCGAGAAGAAAGCGCGATGCGAGGAGTGCGACGAGACCGTCCACCTTGACCTGCTCGCGGAGCCCCGCTGTCCGTCGTGTCGATCCCTGTTTCGCGAGCTGTCGTCCTCGCCCGGTTTCTTCGGGTCGGCGACGCTCCACACCGGCCGGCTCCCCGCGCTGGAATCGGCGGACGAGGCCCGCGCGACCGACGAGGTCGCCGACCTCCTCGACGAGGCGATTACCGGCGCGGTCGACGACGCGACCGACGGCGACGGCGGTCGATACGCCTCCCGGGAGGAGGAAGAGGCTCAGCAGGGTGCCGCGGCGGGAAGCGAACACGGCGACGACTGAGGACTCACGAGGACGATGACCGACGACAATTCAACAGACGACACGACGGGGGACGAGCCATCCGTCTCCGGCGACCGCGACGACTCATTCGGACGCGACGACCCGGCAGCCGACAGCGACGACGCCGCCCGCGCCCCGGACGGAGGCCGCGACGGACGAAGCGACGACGCCGACTCGGCCCCGCTTTCGGACCTCGCCGGACGCGTGGCCGAGCGCCGCGCCCGCTCGCGCGTCACCGACCAGCGCGACGACGTGGACGAGCTGTTCGAGTCGGTCGAGGTCGGCGAACTCGACCGCGAGGACGTGTGGACGGCGCTCGTCGAAGGCGGTGACGAAGAGCGAGCGGCGGGCGTCGGCGTCGGAGCCGAGGCCACCCCCGTCGACGACGCCGACGGCGTCTCGGATCACGTCGTCCCCAAGACCGAGTTCTGCCAGCGCTGCGAGCACTTCGGCGACCCCCCGAAACTCGCGTGCCACCACGAGGGGACGACCATCGTCGAACTCGAAGACAGCGACCACTTCCGGGTGCGGAACTGCCCGATGGTCGAGAAGGACGACTGACGGCGGCGTGGCGGGCCGGTTCTGATTCTCCAGACGACGCGGAGTGACAGCTTCTTTGCCCTCGGTCCGCTACCGGCGGGTATGCAGTTCTGCGACGAGTGCGGTTCGATGATGGTGAGCCAGAACGGCGCGATGACCTGCACGAACGACGACTGCGGGGGGACCGCCGAGCGCGACGAGGAACTCGCGGCGGAGTTCGTCTCCACCGAGGCGCAGTCGGGCGACGAACTCATCGAGACCGAAGAGGGCGCGGAGTTCGAGGGCAAGCCGACCGCGAAGGACGTTCACTGCGACGACTGCGGCCACACGAAAGCGTGGTACACCATCAAGCAGACCGGGTCGGCCGACGAACCGCCGACGCGCTTTTTCAAGTGCCAAGAGTGCGGCTATCGGTGGCGCGAGTACAACTGAGAGACTGACTGTCCCTCTTTCTCCACGCTCAGGCACCAAGCACCGAGAGCCGAGTCACCCGTCGCCCAACTCCTCGGCCGTCACCGCACCCGGACCGACCTCACGCTCGTCTTCGGCGTCAGCCGCGAGCACGTAGCCGTAGGGGACGAGCAACAGGCTCCCGAACCAGCCGACGACGAGTCCCAGAGCGCCGAAAATCGTCCCGACGAGGCCGATTGCGACGGCGTCGGCCGCGATGACGACCACGACGAGCGCGACGCTCCAGCCGAGGAGCGACTTCCACGACCCGCGGCGGATGCAGAAGCCGGCGAACAGTCCGAAGGCGGTCACAGCGCCGATGCCGGGAACGAGAACGTAGCGCATACCGAGCGACCCCGTGCTGGTGAGCGTCGTCGCCAGCCACATCGCGACGAGCGTGCCGGGGACGACCAGTAAGGCGGTTCTGCGGTCCAACGGGCGGGTGCGTCGGTGAATCCGGAACGCGCCGAGGAGACCGAGGCCGGCGACGGTGTACGCCCAGCCGATGGGGTTGAACAGGAACCCGCCGACGACGGCGAGGAAGTTCCCGAGAATCTCGCCCTCGTTCGCGGGATAGACGAGGTAGTGCGCGCCGCCGCGCTCGTAGAGCCCCGGCACGACGAACGTGCTGTTGGTGACGGTTCCCTCGTCGATGGCCTCGCGCACGTCGGCGCTGGCGTTCGCGGCGGGCGACGACGCCGCGGCGGCGACGGTCTCCCAATCGGTCGGGTCGAGCTCGATGGTCGCGCCGACGGGGTCGTCCGAGACGTTCAGCGAGAACCGGTAGTACCGGCCGTCGTAGACCGCGAACTCGGCGTCTTCGTTCACGTCCGAGAGCGTCATGTACGCCTCGGGTTCGATGTCGCCGTCGTACCGGCCGGTCCGGGCGGCGGTGGCGACCGACTCTCGGAGTTGCGGCGTCCGGTTCACCGTCTTGTCGAGGTTAACCACGTCGGCGTCGTGGGAGGCGACGAGACCGGGCGGCGAGTCTGCTGTCACCGCGTCGGCTTCGTACGTCGATTCGAGCGTCGAGGTGGAGGTGGCGACGGCGAACGACTGGCTCAGCGCGACGCCGACGAGGAGGAGGGCGACGACGGCGGCGAGTCGCTTGCGGGGGACCATGCAGGCGGCTTCGGAGCCGAGGCAAAAATGTCGTTCGGTCGATGAATCTCGGGCAGACGGTGCCGGAGACGACCCCGTCGCTCACTCGACGCCGAGGTTCGGGAGGAGGAAGTCGGCGACTGCGGCCGCGACCTTCGCCTCCTGCCCGACGAAGAAGTGATCGGCGGCGAACTCGACGACCGGTTGGTGGTACTCGCGGGCGCGCTCGACGACTGGTTCCCAGTCGGCGATGTCGTCGCGAGTGCCGTAGACGACCTGCACGGGGACGGGGATGCGGTCGAAGGCGGCGACTGCATCGAGGTCGTCGGCGAGTCGCCCGGCGGGGCCGAGCGCGGAGACGGCGTCCACGGCCGCGC
>NZ_JAMYJY010000167.1:0-4747 GCF_024136985.1 Haloferax sp. AB510 | reverse complement strand
CGGCGTTGTGTCGGGTGTCGTCGCCGCGGCCGGCGTCGGGGACGACGGCTGTTGCCCGCCCAGCGCGTCACCGAGCACCGGCACGCCGCCCGAACCGGCGGTCACGACGACCGCCGCGAGGAGGAGCGCGACGAAGAGAAGCGGCGCGACCGGGAGCGACAAGAGCGCAGGAGGGAGCAGAGATGCGAACGGCCCGGTCCGCGCGCCGCCTGCGCCCTCGGCCCCCCCTGCACCCCCAGCCCCACCATCGGCCGGCAAGTCGGCGAGGCGGACGCCGAAGTGGTCGGCAACGAGGTCGTCGCCGCGGCCGTCGGGGAGGCCGTATCGAACGAGTTCGTAGAGGTCGTCGAGCGAGAGGACGCGGGTGTCGTCGGGAGTTGCGCGTCGGATTCGCTCGGGGTCGCCCAGTGCGACGACGACTGTCGCCTCGTCGGGAACCGACGGCGACAGGGAAAACCGAGGACGGGAGCCGATCGCGAGTCGCTCGGTTCGGTCGCCTCGGCGGGCGACGACGAGGCGGTCTTCGACGGTCGTCTCCCACCCGCGGGCGGTCCAGAGGTCGGCGAGGAACCGGCGGCGGTCGCTGGGGCCGGCGGCGCGAATCAGGTCGCTGAAGCGCGAGCGACGGAACTGCCGCATCGCTCGGAATTAGGGCTCGATGGCGAAAGCATCACCGGGCACGGACCGAGGTTCGGTTTGGTTTCTGCCGCCGCGCGACCGACAGCGCAAAGACCACCGCGTGGCAAGGGCCGACGATGAGCGAGGAGTCCGAGCGTCCGAAGCCGAGCGACTTCGGAACCGACGAGAACGCCCCGCCGGTCGACGAAAAGCCCTACAAGATAATCTTCGAGGCGAACAAGTGCTTCGGGGCCGGCCGGTGCGCCGAGGTCGCCGACAACTGGGAGATGGACCTCGAAACCGGCCTCGCCCGCGCGAAGTCGTATTTCGTCGGCGAGGACGAACTCGACGAGAACATCGAGGCGGCGGAGGTCTGCCCGGCGAAGAAGGGCCGCGGCGTCATCCACGTCATCGACCGCCGAACCGACGAGGAGCTATCGCCCGACCCCGACGGCGACGGGACGCTCTCGGTCGACTGGTAAAGCGAAAGCACTTTTCACCCCCTCGGAGAACGGGAGAGTGCGCGGGGGTGGCTGAGCTAGGCCAAAAGCGGCGGACTTAAGATCCGCTCCCGTAGGGGTTCGCGAGTTCAAATCTCGTCCCCCGCACTTGTTCCGAGGAACGAAGCGGCGAGTGCCGAGTGCGAACAGAGTGATTTGAACCCGACGAGTCGCAGCGTCCGAGCGGAGCGCGAACGACCGTCTCGAATCGATTCAACACCCGCCCAGTCGTCCCACACGTCTCAGAATCTGATTGCCTTCCACCACTCTAGTTCCCCGTCTCTCGCCGTCTACTGCTCTCGCCACCCGTCGGGGAGACGCCGAGGATTCGGTCGCACACATCGCAAAAAATCTGCGTCGGTATTGCGTCGCGACGGCGCTTTTACGCCGGGAGTTCGACGCCGAGTTGCGAGAACAGCGTCGCCATGCTCGCGGCGTCTTTCACTTCGACGATGGTTCCCTCGTCGATGCGGCGGTAGCTGAACCCGTCGACTTCGACCTGCGAGCCCGTCGGCTCGATGCCGCGGAACGTCCCGAGATGCGTGCCGCGAAGGGTCCACCAGACCATCACGGCGTCGCCCTCGGCGACGATCGCGTTGATTTCGGTCATCGCGTCCGGGAACGCGCCGTCCCACTCGCCGTGCAGTTCCTTGATGTCTTCGCGCGTGACGAGCACCTCGTCGGACCCGCTTCGCGTCGTGGCGATGCGGACGGTGTCGGCGTACAGTTCGTCGAGCGCGTCGAGTTCGTCGCGGTTCCACGCCCGGTCGAACTCGGTTCGAATCAGGGCGCGGTTCTCCTCTGTGACCGTTCGTGTCGACATGCGTACCCACCCGGCGTCGCCGCGGCGACCAGTCCGGCCTCGCACCGACGCCATCGTGGAGTACGACCCGCGAAGAGATAGTGTAGTGCTACCAGATAGCACCCACCGAGGACGGATGGCGAGCGGGAAGGCGGGCGAACGACAGCGACCGGCGACCACGTTATCTCGGTTCCCCGCCAACGTGTAGGAATGGCTTCGACGCGTAGACACCGCTACTCGGATGGACAGGGGTTCGGCGACCCCTACGAAGGGTTCGATCTCGACCCGCCGACGTACCGGGTGAACGGACGGCTCGTCGACCCCGCGGACGACCACGCCCTCGCCGAGCTGGTGGACGAGGCGGGAATCGACCCCGAGGCGGTCGACGCGGCGGCGCTCGTCGAGGTCGGACTGGCCTACGTCGCCATCGAGGAGTACGAACAGGCCGTCGACAGTTTCAGTCGGGCAGTCGCCTACGCCGGCGAGGACTCGCCGACGGCGTGCGAGGCGTGGGTGAACAAGGGCGTCGCCCACGCGCAACTCGGCGAGTACGACGAAGCAATCGGCGCGTACCGCGAGGCGCTCCGCATCGACGACGACGGCGAGCACGCCGCGGCCGCGGAGACGAACCTCGCGTACGCGTTGTGGGAACTCGGCGACTCGTCGGGGCCGCTCGACCGCGCCGAGCGCGCCGTCGAACTCGACCCGCGCTTCCCACAGGCGTGGTACAACCGCGGCTTCTTCCTCGCCGAACGCGGCCTCCACGAAGAGGCCGTCCGCTGTTTCGACACCGCCATCTCACTCGGACTGCGCGATAGCTCGGTGCGGGGCGAGCGCGACCGGTCCCTCGCGTTCCTCGAAGACACCGTGGGGGGCGAGACCGAAGCGTCGGTGGACTCGACGCCGCACCGCGTCCGCAACCCCGGAGCCGCCGTGGACTCGGACCCCGACGACGCGACTGACCCGGACGTGAGAGAGCGAGGCGAGTAGGACCGCTCCCACAAACATTTTGACAGTTCGGCTAATGAGATGTAATTAGACCGTGTCACCCGGACTCCTCGTCACGCGATTCGACGCCGCGCTCTTCGGGATGGCCGTCTTCCTCCTCATCGGGGCGGTTATCGGCGTCGTGTCCGCCCTCCCCACGCCGCTGGCCACGGGTGGCGGCGCGACCGGAGCCGCTGCCCTCGCGTTCGGCGTCACCGTGAGCGAACTGTAGCCGATTCTCGGAACTCGTAATTCGGTGAGAGCGAAGGCTCCCGATCTTTCAGCTAATATCATACTTGATAGCTAGCGGGACAACGCTTTACGTCGCTCTCTTGCTACCAAGTGGCATGAAGCTCGCCACGCTGGTTCCGACGGTGCTCAGGCGGAGCTACCTTCGGAAGTTTCTGTTCGTTATCCTCCTCGTGGCCGCGGTGATGGGCGGGTTCGGCCTGTACGTCTCGGACGCGGTCGGAACCGAGGTCAGAGCCGACACCCACAGCGACCTCGAGATGGTCGCCACGTTGGAGGCCGAGGGGCTGTCGAGTTGGATGGACGGCTACGCCCGGACCACCCGGATGCTCTCGGAGTACGAGACCGTCCAGACGGGCGACCCAGACACCATCGACGAGACGTTCGAACGCGAGAAGGATACGCTCCCCGACGAGGTGATGGCTATCCACTACGTGAAGCCCTCGAACCGCGACATCGTCCGCAGCACCGACGGCGTGATAGAGGCCAAGTCGGTCTCCGACCTCGGCCTGTCGTGGACGACCGGGTCGCTGACGATGTACGACCCCGACGCGGTCGCCATCTCCGAGGTCTACCGCTACGCCGGGAGCGAGCGCCTCGCCTTCCTCAGTCCGGTGGCGGGCCGGGACGGGGCGGTGATGGTCGTCGTCGACGCGACGAAGCACGCCGAACTGTTGAGCGAACCGGTCGAGGGGTCGCAGACCCGCGTGGTGACTGAGGGGGGTGTCATCGCCTTCGACAAGTACGGCAAGAACGTCCTCACGACATACCGTGAGGGCGCGGCGACGCCGGCGCTCGACGCCGCGCTCGGCGGCGAGACCGGGGTCGTCGAACGCGAGGGCGAAGGCGGCACGGGCGACGAAGTCGTCGCCTACGCGCCCGTCTCGGGGACGAACTGGGCGGTTCTCGTGGAAGCGCCGCAGCACAACGCCTACGCGGTCGCGCGGGTCGTCGAGCGCGACGTCGCCGTCCTCATCGGCGTGGGCCTCGCCGGGCTCGCGCTGGTCGGGGTCGTCATCGGCCGCAACACGGTGCTGTCCCTCCGGCGGCTCCGGACCAAGGCGGAAGCGCTCGCCGGCGGCGACCTCGACGTGGACCTCGAAACCCGCAGAGTCGACGAGTTCGGGGCGCTGACGAACGCGTTCGCCGAGATGCGCGACGGACTACGCGAGCGCATCGAAGCCGCCGAAGACGCGCGCCGCGACCTCGCGAGCGCCGCGGACGACTACCGCGAGACGATGGACGCCGCGGCGACGGGTGACCTGACGGTGCGCACGTCGGTCGAACCGGACGATGAGGCGATGGCGGCCGTCGGCGACGGCATCGACGCGATGCTCGCCGACCTCGAAGCGACTATCGGACGTGTCGCGGCGTTCGCGGCGACCGTCGACGCGGCGGGCGAGCGCGTCACCGCCGGCACCGAGGAGGTCAGCGCCGCGTCCGAGCGGGTCGAACTGGCGACGGCCGACATCTCCGACGGCGCGGCCGAGCAGGCGTCGCTCCTCTCCGAGGTCTCCTCGGAGATGCAGGACCTCTCGGCGACGGTCGAGGAGGTCGCCGCCTCCGCCGACGAACTCGCTGACCTCGCGGG
>NZ_JAMYJY010000166.1:0-4879 GCF_024136985.1 Haloferax sp. AB510 | reverse complement strand
CGACGCAGGCGCGTCATCCCGCCGGAGAGCGCGTCGACCCGGCGACTCGCGGCGTCCGCGAGACCGACGCGTTCCAGCACGCCGGCCACGTCCACGTCCTCGTCCACGAACTGCGCGTAGAACTCGAGCGTGTCGGCCGCGGAGAAGCCGGCACGGAAGCCCGGTTGCTGCGGGAGGTAGCCCACGCGGGCGCGCCCGATCTCGGAGCCGACGGCGACGCTCCCCTCGTCGGGCGCGCGGACCCGCGCGAGAAACCGTAGGAGGGTGGACTTCCCCGAGCCGTTGGGGCCGACGAGCGCGACGATTTCGCCGGGCGCGACCGACAGCGAGACGCCGTCGAGGACGCGCACGTCGCCGAAGGCGTGGCTGAGGTCGGTCGCGGCGATAGCCGGCCGGCTGCTCTCGGCGGCGGTGTCGGCGTCGGCGTCGACGGTGGCAGTTTCGCCCGTCAATTCGTCGGAAGCGGTCTCGGCGGTCGTCGCGGATTCGGGGTTCGGCATCGTGGTGGGTTCGTCGTTCTGCGGTTCTGTCGGTTCGTGGTCAGTCATCGGTCTCCTCCGTCGCGTTCAGGGCGGCGAGCGTCTCCGGTCGAACTGGCTCGGTCCGTGGCGCGGCGTCGACGACGCCGGACCCGCGGAGGCCGGACACCGCGTCGCGGGCGTGACGGAGCGCGCGCACCGCGGGCGACTCCGAGAGCGCGAGCGCGCCGGGTTCGCGACCGAGTTCGGCGTCGACCACTCCGGAGGGCTGGTACGCCCGGTCGTAGACGCCGTCGCCGTTCGCGTCTTCGAGCGGCAGGTCGCCCCAGTAGTTGCCCTCACCGCCGGCGGTCCACGTCCGCATCGGGCCGAGCGACGACTCGACGCGCACGTCGTTGCCGACGATGTCGTTTCGGACGACGACGTTTGTCGGGAACGTCGAACTCCCGCGGACGCCGACCCCGTTGCCGGCGACGACATTCCTGACGTACACCTGCCGGTCGCCGCTCACGTCCATCCCGTAGTCGTTGCCGGCGAAGACGTTGTCAGCGACGTAGGTGTCGCTGCCGGCGGGCATGAACCCGAAGTCGGACTCGCGCACGTCGTTTCCGACCACGAGGTTACCGACGGGCCGCGTCATGAGGACGACGCCGATGCGGTCCCCGCGGACGACGTTGTCGGCGACGAGCGCGTCCGAGGTGTACATCTGGTGGACGCCGTAGCGGCCGTCTTCCATGCGGTTGTCGCGGATGACGCTCCCGTCGGCGCGGTGGGTGTAGACGCCGTCGCGGCCGCCGAGGAACGTCGAGTCCTGCACGACCGACCGCTCGCCGATGAGGACGACGCCCATGAAGCCGTCGGAGGGGTCGT
Organism: Haloferax sp. AB510; assembly: GCF_024136985.1. Taxonomy (NCBI): domain Archaea; kingdom Methanobacteriati; phylum Methanobacteriota; class Halobacteria; order Halobacteriales; family Haloferacaceae; genus Haloferax; species Haloferax sp. AB510. The sequence goes on along the minus strand of NZ_JAMYJY010000166.1, from coordinate 3,530 downwards.
CGGCCCCACGGACGGTCACGCCGTCGACGACGCTGTCGGCGCTCTCGCGGGCGATGATGCCGCTCGCGGGCGTGTCGATTTCGACGCCACGGACCGCCGACTCGTTCGCGCCATCGAGGACGATACCGGCGTCGCCGCGGCCGTAGGCGAGTTCGACGCGGGTGTCCCAGTCGACGGACTCGTTGCTGGCGCGGACCCGTCGCGTCCCCACCTCGCCGACGCCGGACACGGAGAGGTTCCCGACCGCGCTCTGTTCGGCGCGGAGGTGGACGACGCTGCCGTTTCCGTCGCCGACGAGTCGCGTGTCGCTTCCGGCTCCGAGGAGCGTCACCGAGCGGTTCAGTTCGACCGCGTCCACCGAGTAGGTGCCCGCGGGGACGTAGACGGTCGTGTTCGCGGGGGCCGATTCAACCGCGGCTTCGACGGTCGGCGCGTCCTCGCCGACGACGGTCGAGACGGGCCTGTCGAACAGCGCATCACTCGCAGCGGTGGTCTGGTTCGCCCACTCGTGGTGGGCGGCGACCGACGACTCGAAGGCGGTGAGGCGGGACGAAAGCGGGTCGCCGGCGCGGTCGCGGAGCGTCGCCCAATCGACGACCTCGCCGCCGTGGGCGTCCGCGAACGAGCGGGCCGCGTCGGCGTCGGAAAACGGGACGGCAATCGGGCCGGAGGGGACTCGCGCCCCGGAGTCCACGACGAACGACGCCTCGGACGCCTTCGTCCAGCCGGGGTTGCGGTTGTGTTCGGTTCGGAGGGAGCCGTCGTCGTCGAGGTCGGGCGAGACCGTCGCGTAGTCGGTGACGAACACCGCGAGCGGGTCGCCGAACTGGCGGGCGCTCTCGGGCGTGGACACGTCGGCGGCGGCCGTGGTCACGTCGTAGTAGCCGATGATGTAGCGGTACCGCGAGAAGTGGACCTGCGCGAGCGGGACCTCGAACCCCTCGACTTCGGCCGTGCGAACGTCGACCGAGGTGCCGCCGGTCTTGACCGTGTCGTCGAAGGGGACCGGCGAGACGGACCCGGACGCGGGGACGACGAAGGAGACGCTCGCGAGGACGAAGACGAGCGCCGTCGCGGCGGCGACCCAGCGGGTCGTCTCGGGCGTGACGAGCGCCATCGGTCAGCGCTCGACTCCGTCGGATTCGAGGACTGCGGCGGGGTGAGCCGCTGCGTCGGGTGCCCCCGTATCTGTCGCGCGGTCGTACATGGCGAGGGCTAGGTGGGCGGGGGATGATATGCACGATGGTCTGTCCGTCGAAGTCTCCTGGCCGATGGCGAACCGCCCGGCGGACCGACTTCGACCCGAATCCTTAATCATCGTCCATACTGATTCACGAGCATGTACGACGAGGAGGATTTAGCGTCCATCCGCGAGGCGCGCGACGAGTGGGAATCGGAGACCCGCGACCCCTTCGTGGAGAAGGGCGGCGAGCGCAAAGACCGGTTCGCCACCGTCTCGAACCACGAGGTAGACGACCTCTACACGCCCGCCGACGTGGCCGACCTCGACTACGAATCGGACCTCGGGTTCCCCGGCGAGTCCCCGTACACGCGCGGGGTGTACCCGACGATGTTCCGCGGCCGGACGTGGACGATGCGGCAGTTCGCCGGCTTCGGCACGGCGAAAGAGACCAACGAGCGCTTCCACTACCTCATCGAGAACGGCCAGACCGGGCTCTCGACGGCGTTCGACATGCCCTCGCTCATGGGCAAGGACTCCGACGACCCGCTTTCGGACGGCGAGGTCGGAAAGGAGGGCGTCGCGGTCGACACCCTCCGCGACATGGAGGTGCTGTTCGACGGCATCGACATCGGTGAGGTGACGACCTCCTTCACCATCAACCCCTCCGCGCCGGTCGTCTTCGCCATGTACGTCGCGCTCGCGGACAACCGCGGCGTCTCCCGCGACCAGATCGGCGGCACCTTCCAGAACGACATGCTCAAGGAGTTCATCGCGCAGAAGGAGTGGGTCATCCCGCCGGAACCGTCGCTCAAGCTCGTCACCGACACCGTCGAGTTCGCCGCGGAGGAGACCCCGCGCATCCGGCCCATCTCGGTGTCGGGCTACCACATCCGCGAGGCCGGGTCGACAGCGATTCAGGAACTCGCCTTCACCCTCGCCGACGGCTTCGCCTACGTCGAAGACGCGATGGACCGCGGCCTCGACGTGGACGAGTTCGCACCCCAACTCTCGTTTTTCTTCAACTCCCACAACTCCATCTTCGAGGAGGTGGCGAAGTTCCGCGCCGCCCGCCGCATCTACCACGACGTGATGTCGGAGTGGTACGACGCCGAGGACGAGCGCTCGACGCAGTTGAAGTTCCACACCCAGACCGCGGGGCAGTCGCTGACGGCCCAACAGCCGCTCAACAACATCGTCCGCGTGACGATTCAGGCGCTCGCGGGCGTCCTCGGCGGCACGCAGTCGCTCCACACCAACAGCTTCGACGAGGCGCTGGCGCTCCCCTCGGAGGAGGCCGTCACCGTCGCGCTCCGCACCCAGCAGATAATCGCCGAGGAGTCGGGCGCGGCCGACGTCATCGACCCCCTCGGCGGGAGCTTCTTCGTGGAGACGCTGACAGACGAAATCGAGGCCGAGGCGATGGCCTACATCGAGGAGATTCGGGAGATGGGCGACGGCTCGGTCCGCGACGGCGTCCTCGCCGGCATCGACGAGGGCTACTACCACCGCGAGATAAGCGAGGCGTCCTACGAGTACCAGTCGCGGGTCGAAGACGGCGAGGAGATCGTCGTCGGCGTCAACAAGTACGCTAGCGACGACGACAGTCGCCCCGACCTACTGCACGTCGAAGACGAGGTGCAGGACCGACAGCTCTCACGCCTCGAATCCGTCAAGGAAGACCGCGACGACGAGGCGGTCGAAGCCGCCCTCGACGAACTCCGCGAGACGGTCCGAAACGGCGGGAACGTCATGCCGGTGCTCGTCGACGCCGCCAAGGAATACGTCACGATGGGTGAAATCATGAGCGTGTTCGCCGAAGAGTACGGCACCTACCGCGAGACTATCGGCGTGATGTGAGCGTCGCCGACGCGGTGATCCCGCCCAAAATGGTGGGGATGACATGAATGTTTGCTGACTTGAACGCGCGCCGGCAGCCCGCGTAACCGACCGACAGCCCGGCGACCTCCCGCGACGAGAGAACCCGCTCGGACTGCTGGACTACATAGATTTATCATGGAGGATTGGTGTAGTTAGCACGTACTATGGCAGACGGTGACACCGAACTGGAGGCACGGCTGGTCGAGCAAGAGGAGTTCGAACCCTCCGAGGAGTTCGTCGCGCAAGCGAACGTCTCCGATCCGGCCGTCTACGACGAGTTCGAGGAGAACTGGCCCGAGTGTTGGGAGGGGGCCGCCGAGATGCTCGACTGGGACGAAGAGTACGACGAGGTGCTGGACGACTCGAACCCGCCGTTCTACAAGTGGTTCACGGGCGGCAAGCTCAACGTCTCGTACAACTGCGTCGACCGGCACGTCGAAAACGGGGACAAGAACCGCGTCGCCATCAA
>NZ_JAMYJY010000165.1:0-5301 GCF_024136985.1 Haloferax sp. AB510 | reverse complement strand
GGTGCTCCGTCGGCCGCGCTCCCGAGGCGACCGGCGACGGCCTCCCACGCGGCGACTGCACCGCCCGCCCACGACTCGCTTTCGAGCGTCTTCGCACGCGCTCGCGAGGCGCGGTCGTCGTCGACCTCCGTCGACCCGGGGTGCGACCCGACCGCGACACCGACGAACTCCGCGCGGTCCTCCGGTGTCAGATCGCGTGTTTGAGGTGTTCGATGGTCCCCGCCAATCGCTCGGGCTCGGGGTGGACGAACACCTTCGCGCCGAGGGCATGAGGACCGAGGAGCAGGCCGTGGAGGTCGTCCGGGGGCGTGTTGTCGAGCAGGCGCTCGCCGCCGTAGTGTCGCTCGACGCGCTCGCACTCGGTCTCTTTTCCGAGGACGAGGTTGTGGCCCGGATACTCGGCACACTCGTCGGGATAGAACTCGGTGTCGTGAATGCGACACTGGAGGGTCTCGGGGTCGAGAAACGCGCAGGCGCGGAGCCACGTCCGCTCCAGGCCGAACGGCGCGACGGGCTTCGGCGGCGTGCGCATGCCGACGAAGAACGCCGGCTTCCCGGCGATGGCCGCGAGTTCGACGCCGTCGATTTCGACGCCCTCGCCCGGCGACGCTTCCCACAGTCGCGGGGTGAGGACGTCGCCGAGGCCGGCCTCAACGAAGTCCCGAATCTCGTCGCGGGTCAGCGGGACGAGGTTGTAGGTGTCGTCGAGCGGCGCGCGCGGCCCGCGGCGCTCGTGGTCGAGCGGGACCGGCGCGACCGGTCGCCAGTCGATACAGCAGCCCGCACAGCCTTCGCAATCGACGCGCATGCCACGAAAGTTATACGCCAGCCGACAAGAGTCTCCCGGCGGGTCGGCGACGCCGGCCGATTACGGCTCCGACAACGCGGCGGGGCGCTTTTGTCGCCTCAGGTCCTCAGTTCTCACATGACCTCCGAACCGTGCGACGCCTGCGGGAAGGGCGTCCGCATCGCCGGCGGCATCGGCGACCTCTGGAACTTCCCCACCTCCTCGTCCGGCGGGATGACGTTGGAACTCGTCGACGGTTCCGAGCACTTCCTTTGTTTCGACTGCATGGAGCGACTGCCGGGCGACCGCGAACCGACCGCTGAGGACGTGGCGGCGCTTTAGACTCGGTTTTCTCGCGTTCGATGATGCCGCGACCGCACCCCGGAGCGGTGGATTTAGGCCCGTCCGAGGACTCCATCGACCGTGGACCCGTCGCGCATCATCGACTCGTTTCCGGCCCCCAGTTTCCGCGGCGCGCAGGAGCAGGCCCTGCGCGATATCCGCGACGCCTTCGCCGACGGCAACGACGTGGTCTTGGTCCGCGCGCCGACCGGGAGCGGTAAGTCGCTTCTCGCCCGCGCCATCGCGGGGTCAGCGGCGACCGTGGACGAGACCTCGCCCGCGCAGGCGACCGACGCCTATTACACGACCCCACAGGTCTCGCAACTCGACGACGTGGCTGAGGACGACCTGCTTTCGGACCTCAAGATAATCCGCGGTAAGTCCAACTACAACTGCATCATCCGCGGCGAGGAGGACACCCCGGTCGACCGCGCACCCTGCGCCCGGAAGCGCGGCTTCGACTGCTCGGTCCGGCACCGCTGTCCGTACTTCTCCGACCGCGCCATCGCCTCGAACCGTCAAATCGCGGCGATGACGCTCGCGTACTTCATGCAGACCGCCGGCTCCGACGTGTTCCGAAAGCGCGACGTGGTCGTCGTCGACGAGGCCCACGGGCTGGCCGAGTGGGCCGAGATGTACGCGACTATCGACCTGAAGCCCCGGACCGTGCCGGTGTGGGACGACATCGGCGTCCCCGACGTGACGGCCGCGGGCGACCCCGTCGAACGCGCCTCGCGCTTCGCGGAGACGCTCGCCGGCGTCTGCAAGCGCGAGAAAGACGAGTTGCTCACGAAGTCCGACCTGACGCCCGAGGAGGCCGCCCGCCGCGACCGCCTGCAGGAACTCATCGGCGAGCTGCAGTGGTTCGTCGAGGACTACCGCGACCCCCAGAGCCCGACGACGTGGGTCGTCGACCAGCACGACGGCGAGGGGTCGCCCATCGCTATCAAGCCGCTCGACCCCGCGAAGTACCTCAAACACACCGTCTGGGACCGCGGGAACAAGTTCGCGCTCCTGTCGGCGACAATCCTCAACAAGGCGGCGTTCTGCCGGTCGGTCGGCCTCGACCCCTCGAAGGTCGCGCTCGTGGACGTGGAACATACGTTCCCCGTCGAGAACCGGCCGCTGTACGACGTGACGCAGGGGAAGATGACCTACGAACACCGCGACGAGACGCTCCCCAAAATCGCCCGCCTCGTCGTTCGCCTGATGGCGAAACACCCCGACGAGAAGGGGCTGATTCACTGCCACTCCTACGCGATTCAGGCGGAGCTTCGCCGCCGACTCGCCGAGATGGGCCTCGGCAACCGCGTCCGCGGCCACGACCGCGACGACCGAAACGTGGAACTGGAGACGTGGAAGGCGACCGACCGCCCGGAGGTGTTCCTCTCCGTGAAGATGGAGGAGGCGCTGGACCTGAAAGGCGACCTCTGTCGCTGGCAGGTGCTCTGTAAAGCGCCGTATCTCAACACGAACGACTCCAGAGTCGCCCGCCGCCTCGAAGACGGCCAGTGGGCGTGGTACCGCCGTGCCGCCCTCCGAACCGTGATTCAGGCGTGTGGTCGTGTCGTGCGCGCGCCCGACGACTACGGCGACACCTACGTCGCCGACAGCAGTCTGCTCCAACTGTTCGACAAGACGCGGACCGACATGCCCGACTGGTTCGCGGCACAGGTCGACCGGATGACGAAACCCGACCTCCCCGAGTTCGACCCCGTCGCGGCGGGCGGCCGCGGGGGCAACGCGGGCAACCCGACCGGCGGGACCGCGAACCTCGGCGGCTCGACGACCCGGTCGTCCGGAGCGTCGGGTGCGGGTTCTGGCTCGCGGCGCGATTCGACTCGCGGTTCGGGTTCTTCGGGGACCCGTACCGGTGGTTCTGGTGGCTCCGGTGGCACGTCGGCCGGTAGTTCCGGCGGTCGCGGTAGCGGCGGCTCGTCCGGCGGCTCCGACGACAGCGGCCGGAGCAACCACCCGCTTTCCGACGTGTGGGGCGAGTGATTACAGGAAGAGGCTGGCCCCAGAGAGCAGCGCCGACCCAATCATGAGCGCGACGAGCGTCAGCGCGATAACCTGCTGTCGGTCCATGGCCGTGCGTTGGACGGCCGGTAATTAACGCTTCTGCACCGGTTCGCACGAGTGATAACCGACGCTCGGCGGATGCGCCCGCCATCACGGTGTCATGCCATCTCGTCCCGTTCGAGCGGCAAAAATCGCCATAGTGTCCAAGAGAGTCGCCGCCTCCGACACATTTCCTCAATGATTGTTAATGCGCTTGTCTGTTTGGCAAACTAGATGCGAAAATAGGATATCGTTTGTAAAGCTATATCTCTCCTAACTTCGTCTTTGACACGCTTTCTCACGAAATAGTTAACACCAATGCCCCTGAATGGTGGAGTATCGGCCATGCACACCAACGCACTCGCCACGGCGATGACACTGTATCGTAGTGGGACACTCACACTCTCGCAGGCGGCCGCTCGCTCCGGCTACTCCGAGGACGACCTGCTCCTCGCCCTCCAGCGCCACGGTGTGCCCGTGCACGAAGACGACGCTCCGGCCGCGTCCCTCTCGACGGACCGGCCGGCCAGCGCCGACTGATTCTGCTCCGTCGTTCGATTATCTCTCGTTCCTGAGCGGCCGCTTTTCCTGTTCAGTTGTCGGTCGACTCACGATTCGTAAAAGCGCAAACGCCGTCGCCACCGCGTTCCGTCTCTCCTCGTTGCGGTCTGCTTACTCCTCGTCCTCGTCTTCGACGACCTCGTCCGGGAGGATGTGTAGTCCCGACTGGCTCTTGAGGACCGGCACCATCGTGGCGTCGGGGTCGAAATAGTCCGGCCGCGGGATGGTCTTCGCCTCGTACGTCTCGGGGTCGAGCACCTGCACGGCGTGTTCGTCCTCGACGGTGACGACGGTGGTCTCCGCCGCGTCCTCGACGGAGCCAAGGTCCTCGGCTTCGGGCCGCTCGCCCTCCTCGAACTCCGACTCGTAGGAGTCGCCCGAGGTGAGACGCGTCCCCTTGAGCCGACCGCGGTTGCTCCGCACGAGGACCGGCCCGTCGCCGTCTTCGGGGTCGATGACGTCGCCGGCGGTAAACCGCGGCAGGCGGGCGACGAACGTGACGCGGTAGACCTCGTTGCCGTCGCCGTCCTCCGTGACGAGCGTCGGGTGTTCCTCGATGGTACCGCCGAAGCGCTCGCGAATCTGCTTTGCGACACCGCTTCCCATCTTGTTGGTCGAAATCTTGATGTTCGGGCCGTTGGGTGTCCGCTTGATACTCGAGATGAACGCGTCGCGGTCGCCTTTCTCCTCGCGTTCCGCGATGTAGGACTCGGCGATCTCGATGGCCGTCTCGGCCTCGTCCGTCGTCGGCGTCCGGTCGTCGGCGCGGACCTGCACGAGGCTGGCGAAGTAGCCGCCTGCGATGCGGCCGCAGCGCTGGCAGGTCTCGCGGGCGATGCTCACCGGGACGACGACGGACTCCTCCAGCGGCGTGCCGCGGACGACGCCCGAGAAGTGGCAGTGCATCCGGATGTTGTTCTCGTCTATCTGCTCGGGTTCGACGCCCCAGCGGACCTCCTCGGCGTTGAGGTGGACGCCGAGGGAGTTCGATACCTCCTCGATGGCGATGTCGGTGTAGTCGCGCGCGCCGACGTCGACCCACCGGTTCCCCCGGTGAATCGCGCCGCACTGCGCGCAGACGCGGACCTGCACCTCGTCAGGTGCGTCCACGAGGTCGAAGTCCTCGAAGTAACACGAGTCGCAGAGCACGTCGTCGCGCTCGCGCGGCATCCCGGGGAGCGGTTCCGGTCGCTCCGGAACCGGGTCGCCGCACCGAGGGCAGAAGTCGCGGGATTCGCTCATTGACGGCTCTAGTCCGTTCGACCGCTTAAGTTCGGCGTCACGGCTCGCCGGTGAACGCCGGCTGTCGTCGATATGTGCCTCGGCAGCCGTGAGCCGTCTCAGTCTCCGTCCGCCCCGTCGCGGAGGTACGACGCGGCCTCCTCGTCTGACACCTGCACGAAGTCGCGGTAGAACGCGCCGACGGCCCCGAACGCCTCCGGCGACTCGACCGCGACGACCGCGTCGCACTCGGCTTCGAGGTCCGAGAGAGTGTGCGGCGGGCCGACCGGGACCGCGAGGACGACGCGCTCCGCGCCGCCGGCGACGAC